>JAPOHK010000019.1 GCA_029979485.1 Candidatus Planktophila limnetica | reverse complement strand
TGTCATCGGAAAAGATGGCGCAGGCTTAGCAGGAGTTGTTGGCGAATACGGTGCAAAGGTTTTACACGTTGCAACTCACCCAGACATTACTGATTACACACCGCAAGCATCTGGTCGTGCGCTTAATGATCTTGTTGAAAAAACAAATCCAGCCGCTGTCATTGCAGCAGGAAGTCCACGCGGAAACGAACAATTGGCGCACCTTGCAGCATTTTTAGATGCTCCAATGGCATCTGATTGCTCAACAATCACACTCGGTACACCGCACGTTGTACAACGTGCACGTTGGGCAGGAAACCTGATTGAAGAAGCAAATGTGCACTCAGCACTTTTGATTGCATCAATCTTTCCATTTTCTACAGAACCAGAGTCGGCAAATGGTGGCGCTGCGACTGTTTCAGAGTTCCAGC
This sequence comes from Candidatus Planktophila limnetica, assembly GCA_029979485.1. Lineage (GTDB taxonomy): Bacteria > Actinomycetota > Actinomycetes > Nanopelagicales > Nanopelagicaceae > Planktophila > Planktophila limnetica_A. The sequence continues at coordinate 9,938 of JAPOHK010000019.1, read as the reverse complement.
CAACACTGCAAGCTAGCGACACAATTGTTCGCGTGCTTAGCCGTGATTCTGGTGAGTCAAAAAGTGGTGGCGTAACACTTACTGATGCAAAGGTAATTGTCTCTGGCGGCCGTGGTGTTGGTGGACCAGAAGGTTTCAGTAAGTTAGAAGAACTTGCAGCGCTTATGGAAGGCACGGTTGGTTGTTCACGCGTAGTGACAGCATCTGGTTGGCGCCCACACGCAGAGCAAGTTGGTCAGACTGGTTCGAAGGTCGCGCCAGATCTATACATTGCATGCGGAATTTCAGGGGCGATGCAACACATTGCTGGAATGAAGAACAGCAAGACAATCGTTGTTATTAATACAGATCCTGAAGCACCAATTCTTAATTATGCAGATTACGCAATCATCGGTGACTTGCATCAAGTACTTCCAGCATTAACTACTGCAGTACGAGAAGCAAAGGGATAAAGATATGTCCGACATCGAAATCGCCCAGAAGGCCACAATGAAGCCAGTTCTCGAAATTGGCGCGTCCCTTGGAATCGGTGCCGAACATCTTGAACCGTATGGTCATTACAAAGCAAAGATCTCTCTTAAGTATTTAGATTCATTGCCAAAGAAGAGTGATAGCAAACTTGTTTTAGTAACAGCTATTAGCCCAACACCAGCTGGTGAAGGAAAGACGACTACAACCGTTGGTCTTGGAGATGCGCTTCGCCACATCGGCAAAAATGCGCTCATTGCACTTCGCGAACCTTCACTTGGCCCAGTCTTTGGAATGAAAGGCGGAGCAGCGGGTGGCGGATACGCACAAGTTGTTCCGATGGAAGATATTAATCTTCACTTCACCGGAGATTTCAGTGCGATTGCACTTGCTAATAACTTACTTGCAGCACTTTTAGATAACCACATTCATCACGGAAACACATTAGATATTGATGTGCGTCGTGTTGCATGGAAGCGCGTAGTAGATATGAATGATCGCGCACTCCGCGATATCGTTGCATCCCTCGGTGGAGTTGGAAATGGCATGCCGCGCCAAGATGGTTTCGACATTGTTGTTGCATCTGAGATCATGGCGATTTTCTGTCTCGCAACTTCAATTGAAGATCTCAAAGAACGTATGGGCAAAATCGTTGTGGCATACACACGCGATAAGAAGCCGGTTCTTGCCAGCGATCTGAACGCTCATGGAGCGATGACTGTAATTCTTAAAGATGCTTTCCAACCTAACTTGGTACAGACGCTAGAAAATACTCCAGCCTTTGTACATGGTGGCCCTTTTGCAAATATTGCTCACGGATGTAACTCAGTGGTTGCAACAACCTCTGCTCTTAAACTCGCTGATTACGTTGTCACAGAGGCTGGCTTTGGAGCAGACCTTGGAGCTGAAAAGTTCATCGACATTAAATGCCGCAAAGCAGGAATCGCACCATCTGCGTGCGTTCTTGTAGCAACAATTCGCGCAATCAAATACCACGGTGGCGCTGACCTGAAGACCATTACGGATGAAAATCTAGATGCACTTGAAAAAGGAATCGTTAACCTTGAGCGTCACATTAAAAACATCACAACTGTCTATAACTTGCCATTAGTTGTCTCCATTAATCACTTCACCAGTGACACAAAGGCAGAAGTTGAATTGCTTCGCAAGAAAGTTGAAGCACTCGGCGTGAAAATTGTTCTAGCAACTCACTGGGCAGATGGTGGTAAGGGCGCTGCAGATCTTGCACACGCCGTTGTTGAACTCTGCGAGAAGCCATCGAAGATGACATTTGTCTACGAAGACAGTGCAACACTTTGGGATAAGGTCACAGCAGTTGCTACAAAGATTTATGGCGCTGCAGATGTGACAGCCGATGCCAAAGTGCGCAATAAAATCAAAGAATTACAAGATAGTGGCTACGGACACTTTCCAATCTGTGTTGCAAAGACTCAGTACTCATTTTCAACTGATGCGGCGCTTCGCGGTGCACCAAGTGGTCACTCGCTAAACATTCGCGAAGTTCGTTTATCTGCTGGCGCTGAATTCATCGTGCTTGTCTGCGGTGAAATCATGACAATGCCAGGACTTCCAAAGGTTCCATCAGCTGAACGAATCGATTATGTCGATGGCAAGGTTGTAGGTCTTTTCTAAGATGACATATCCATCATGGAGTATCGAAGAAGCAACACGTGTGTTGTCTGCTTTGAAAAACGTTCAAGGTCCAGTGCTGATTGCACTGCAAGCAGTGCAAGAGCGTTTTGGTTATGTCCATGAGGATGCAGTTGCATTAATTGCTGAGACATTTAATGTCTCTCGAGCAGATGTGCACGGTGTACTTACGTATTATCACGATCTACGAACATCGCCGGCGCCTGCCAGATGCATTCAAATCTGTGTAGCAGAAGCGTGTCAAGCAGTTGGCTCTCGCGAATTAGTAGCAGCTGTTGAGAAAAAACTTGGTAAGAAAATTGATGAAACGCACACTGATGTAGAAATTAAGTCAGCGTACTGTTTTGGAAATTGTGCTCTTTCACCAGCAGCCATGGTCAATGGCGAACTAGTTGGTCGCGCGACAGTTGAAAAGGTGACCGCATGAGCACAATCATCTACGTTCCTAATGACAGCGCTGCAATTTCAATCGGTGCAGATCAAGTAGCAGCACTTATTGCACAAGAAGCTGTTAAACGCTCTCTTGATATAGAGATCATTAGAAATGGAACACGTGGTGCCCTGTGGCTTGAAACTCTCGTCGAAGTTGTAACACCACAAGGTCGCATTGCATACGGCCCAGTGCAACCCGAAGATGTCTCATCTTTATTTGATGCAGATTTTGTACATGGTGGCGCACATCGGCTGGCACTAGGTTTAACTGATCAGATTGCATGGTTTGCAGGACAAGATCGAGTTACGTACAAGCGCGTTGGGCTAATAGATCCGCTTTCACTTAAGGATTACGAATCACACGGTGGTTTAGTTGGTCTGCGAAAAGCAATCACTCAAAGTGGCAGCGACATTGTTGCCGAGGTAACTGCGTCCGGTTTGCGCGGACGTGGGGGAGCAGGCTTTCCTGCAGGAATTAAATGGAAGACAGTTTTGGATGCACCAGCTGATCAAAAATATGTTTGCTGCAACGCAGATGAAGGCGATAGCGGAACATTTGCGGATCGCATTTTAATTGAAGCTGATCCATTTACTCTGATTGAAGGAATGGCAATCGCAGCTGTTGCAGTCGGTGCCACACAAGGCTTTGTTTACCTGCGTTCTGAATATCCAACAGCAATCAGACGTTTGCGTGATGCCATTTCAATTGCACAAAGTGCTGGATTACTCGGTTCTTCAGTTCTTGGAAGCAAGCATGCATTTAATCTAGAAGTTCGAGTTGGTGCTGGTTCTTACGTGTGCGGTGAAGAGACTGCAATGCTTGAAAGCCTTGAAGGAAAACGCGGTGTTATTCGCTCAAAGCCACCGCTACCTGCAATTGCAGGTCTCTTTGGTAAACCAACAATCATTAATAACGTTCTAACTCTTGCAAGCGTTCCAGCAGTTATTGCTGATGGCGCTGCCGCTTATGCAGCCCGCGGAACAGGTCGCTCACTTGGCACACAAGTATTCCAATTGGCCGGCAACATTGCTCGTGGCGGAATTATTGAAACAGCATTTGGTATTACTTTAGAAACACTAGTAAACACTTTTGGTGGTGGAACACTCAGTGGTAAACCACTTCGCGCAATTCAAATTGGTGGACCACTAGGTGCGTATTTCAACTCATCACAACTCGGCGTTTCTATGGATTACGAATCACTGGCTGCAGCTGGCGGCATGCTTGGCCACGGTGGAGTTGTTCTATTTGATGATTCAGTAGATCTCGCCCAACAAGCAAAGTTTGCAATGGAGTTCTGCGCCCTTGAATCCTGTGGCAAGTGCACTCCTTGTCGATTGGGTTCCACACGCGGGGCTGAAACCATTGAGAAGATTATTTCTGGCGTGGATGTTCCCGCCAATAAGTTATTGCTCTTAGACTTGTGCGAAGTGATGACAGATGGATCGCTCTGCGCAATGGGTGGACTTACTCCACTTCCAGTAAAGAGCGCGATGAATAACTTTCCAGAAGACTTCACAGGGGGTGCGAAGAAATGACAATGATCATCGAACCTGACTTCGGCACTCCTGCAAGTAAGAAGAGTGAAAACGTTACTGTTGAAATTGATGGCAAGTCCGTAACAGTTCCGGCTGAAACTTCAATTATGCGAGCCGCCGCAATGCTCGGCAATAACATTCCAAAGTTATGTGCAACTGATCGCCTCAAAGCCTTCGGTTCTTGCCGTCTTTGCGTCGTAGAAATCGATGGACGAAATGGCACACCTTCTTCGTGTACAACTCCTGTATCTGAAGGCATGAAAGTTTCTACAAAGAGTGAGCGTGTGCAAAAGATCCGCCGCGGTGTCATGGAGTTGTACATGTCAGATCACCCAGCTAATTGCGAAACTGGTGACGAGTGCAAAATGCACGGCATGGCGAAAGAAGTTGGCTTAACAGAAGTTCGCTACGAAGGTAAAACTCACCTTGGCCTTGTAAAGGATGAAACAAATCCGTATTTCACCTTTGATTCAACTGAGTGCATTGTCTGTAACCGCTGCGTTCGTGCGTGCGATGAAGTTCAAGGAACTTTCGCACTTACAATTGAAAACCGTGGCTTTGAAGCTCGTGTTTCATCGTCAGGTACATCATTTATTGAGAGCGAATGCGTCTCTTGCGGAGCTTGTGTTCAAGCATGTCCAACAGGTGCGCTGACAGAAAAAACTCTGTTAACAATCGGTGCGCCAACACGTTCAGTTATTACCACGTGTGCGTACTGCGGAGTTGGTTGCTCATTTAAGGCCGAAATGCGCGGGGACGAACTCGTGCGGATGGTTCCACTTAAAGATGGTGGAGCAAATGCTGGTCACTCATGCGTTAAGGGTCGCTTTGCGTGGGGGTATGCAACTCATAATGATCGCATCACAAAACCTTTAATTCGCGAAAAGATAACCGATGAATGGCGCGAAGTTTCCTTTGAGGAAGCAATTGCTTTTGCAGCAGCCGGTCTTAAGAAGATTCAAGCAGAGAGTGGTGTTGATTCAATTGGCGGAATCACATCTTCTCGTTGTACGAATGAAGAGGTTTTCGTAGTTCAAAAGATGGTTCGTGCAGCCTTTGGAAATAACAACGTAGATACTTGTGCTCGCGTCTGCCACTCACCAACCGGATATGGACTCAATAAAACATTTGGTACATCGGCTGGAACACAGGACTTTGAATCCGTTGAATTCGCTGATGTCATCATGGTTATCGGTGCCAATCCAGCTGCTGCGCACCCTGTATTTAACTCTCGAATGAAGCAGGCACTGCGCCGCGGTGCCAAGTTAATTGTTGTAGACCCTCGCGTTACTGAAACTGTTAAATCTGCACACGTTGAAGCCGATTTCCACTTGCAATTATTGCCAGGTACAAATGTTGCAGTAATTAACGCTCTGGCTCACGTGATAGCAACCGAGGGATTAATTGATCGTGCATTCGTAGAAGAACGTTGCGATTTACAAGCTTTTGCCGAATGGGAAAAGTTCATTTCTTTGCCAGAGAATTCTCCTGAAACACTCGAAGCAGCATCTGGTGTACCGGCTGCAAAAATCCGCGAAGCAGCACGTATGTTTGCAGCTGCTCCAAATGGTGCGATTTATTATGGACTCGGCGTTACAGAACATAGTCAGGGTTCAACAATGGTCATGGGTATCGCAAACCTTGCAATGGCAACTGGAAACATTGGTCGCAAGGGCGTGGGAGTCAATCCACTTCGTGGACAAAACAATGTGCAGGGTTCTTGTGACATGGGCTCATTCCCACATGAGTTACCTGGATATCGACATATCTCTCGTGATGATGTCCGCGAAATCTTTAATAAAAAATGGGGCGTGACACTTCGCCCAGAACCTGGTTTGCGAATTCCAAATATGTTTGATGCAGCTCTTGGTAAGAAATTCCGTGGTCTATACGTGCAAGGCGAAGACATCGCACAATCTGATCCAAATACCACACACGTTCACGCGGCACTTCGCTCTATGGACATGGTTATTGTTCAAGATTTATTCTTAAATGAAACTTCCAAGTTTGCTCACGTTTTCTTGCCAGGCACATCTTTCCTAGAAAAAGATGGAACATTTACAAATGCTGAACGCCGTATCAATCGTGTTCGCCCTGTAATGCCATCAAAGACAGGAAAGACTGAGTACGAAGTAACGTGCGATCTTGCACGCGCAATGGGATATGAGATGTCTTACGCACAAGCATCTGAAATCATGGATGAAATTGCTGCGACAACTCCAACATTTGCCGGTGTTTCATTCGAACACCTAGATCGGGTAGGTTCACTTCAATGGCCAGTTAATGAAAAGGCTCCAGAAGGCACGCCAACAATGCATATCAACGAGTTTGTGCGTGGCGAAGGAAAGTTCATGCCAACGCCTTATGTTGCCACCGAAGAAAAATCTACACGCAAGTTCCCGTTATTGCTTACAACTGGGCGAATCTTGAGTCAGTACAACGTAGGTGCGCAAACACGTCGAACAGCAAATAACATCTGGCACCACGAAGATATTTTAGATATTCACGAATCAGATGCCGAAATGCGCGGTATCAAAGATGGTTCATGGGTAAAACTTTCATCTCGTGTAGGCGAGACAATTATGCATGCACGAATTACAGATTCCGTTCCTGCAGGAGTTGTTTACACAACCTTCCACTTCCCTGAATCGGGTGCGAATGTGATCACAACTGATCTTTCAGATTGGGCTACTAACTGCCCTGAGTACAAGGTAACTGCTGTAGAAATATCACCGAGTGAAAAAGGTCCAGCGGTGATTCATCCACACGAGATTGCAGGGGACTCACAACTGGATTCCATTATTCGAATGGCTAATCAAATTGCAGCAAATGTTCCAACTACTAGTGCTCCTGAAATTGAAGTAGCTCATCACATTGTTCAGTTCTGGACTCCAGAGATGCGGGAGCGCCTGCATAATGATGTAGATCGCAGCAAACTAAGCCCAATTGTTCTAAAGGCTATGGAGTTGGAATCAGTTAAGTAATTCTAAGATTTGTTCTTTAAGGCTGCCTTCACCAACAATGTCAATCTCAAGTTCGAGACCAATCAAATCCGCAGCCGCTTGTGCCATCACGGTTAATTCTGGAGTTGGATTTTGCGCGAGCCAAACCATCTTCTTGTAATGTTTAAAGTAATCATCACGTAAATCAGGTCGCTTATCTAGGCCGAGTTCGACAATTACGCTACGGTGAAATGATTTAACGAGAAAATCAGTCAAAAAATATGTGCCTGCGTCGGCATCCATAATTGCTCTAATTTTCTCTTTTCCAGCAAAGATGTCATAGCAGTGATTGCCACCCAACCGTTTTAAGCCGAGTTTTTCAATGATGTTATCGAGGGCTCCATATGTACCGCAATCGGCGTATGCCACTGCGCACTTGGAGTGCTTATCTTTAATTTCTAGATATGTTTTCTCAACTTCGCCAGCAATTTTTGCAGGTTGATTGTGCAATAGCGGTGGCAGGGGATAGATGGTTACATCTAGTTTTTCTGCATCCGTTATCTTTGAAATATGAGTGGCAATCGCACCACAGGCAATTACGGCAACAGACATGGCTTAAGCAGGAAAACTAAGGCGCTCTACGAACTTGTCGTTAAAGTCTGCACGATCAGATAATTCGATGTAATCGATTTCATCTAGCAGCGCCATTGCACCATTTCGTTCTTGGGCAGATAACAAAACCATCTTTGCGCCTTCTCCGGCAACGTTTCCTGCAGAGACAATGCGCATAACTGGAAGCTTAGGTACCAAACCAATTTTCACTGCCGATGCGGGAGACAAGTATGAACCGAATGAGCCAGCCAAGAGAACTTGTTGAACTTCACTCTCTGCAACACCGAACTCTTCGAGCAATAAGGCCCAACCAGTTGCAATGGCAGCTTTAGCGAATTGAAGTTCGCGGACATCGCGCTGTGTTAAAAATACGCAGTCATTGAGATCACCTTCGGTTCCACCCCACGTTAAAACAAATACTCGCTCTCCTTCGCGCTCGACAAGACGATGCGCAACTTTTGGAGCCGCAATTGCTGCTTGTTCGGGTGTAACAAAGCGCCCTGAGTTATCTAGTAATCCCAATTGAACAAGGGATGCGCACGCATCAACGAGGCCAGAACCACAGATACCGATGGCTTTTGTATTTTCAATTGTGCCAATTTCAAGATCTCCATCGACCACTTTGATTGTTTCAATGGCGCCAGATGCTGCGCGCACGCCACACTTAATTGAAGCTGCTTCAAAGGCTGGACCAGCAGGAGCGGCGGTTGCAAGAATTTTTTCGCCATCTCCCAAAATAATTTCGCAATTTGTGCCCACATCGATAAACAATCGAAGGCGTTTGTCACGGTCCATTCCGGAAGCGAGTGCTCCAGCAACAATGTCTCCACCAACATATGCACCGAGCGAAGGCATGATTACTGCCTTTGCACGTGGGTGAACATTTATTCCAAGCTCTGATGCCTGAACATCAGGAAAAGATGCACTGACCATAATAAATGGAGCAACACCAAGTGGTTCTGGATCAATGCCAAGAGCAAGTTGTGTCATCGTCGCATTACCTGCAAGTGCAACTTCATAAACATTAAGGGGATTAACGCCTGCTTCTTCGCAAACTTCAGCGCTGAGTTCTGCCAAAGTTTGTTGCGCAAATCCACGCAGGCGATCAAGTGCGGTTGCATCCATCATTGTTGCTGAAATTCGAGAAATAACATCTGCGCCAAATGGTTGTTGCTTATTCAGCATTGATTTAACGGCAACAGGTGTGCCGGTATTTAGATCAAGTAGCGTTGCAACAACCGTTGTTGTGCCTAGGTCATATGCGATTCCGTAGCGCAAGGCAGTTGTGTCGCCTGCCTCAATGTCGATTAGTTCTTGATCTACAAAGACGGCGGTTACTTTGAAAAACGAAGAGCGCAAGACTTTTGGCAGATTGCGCATGGCCGCCAACGAAACTGTAGCTTCGATGTCATCGATGGCATCGAATAATCGCACGATATCTGTGCGTTGATCGTGCAAGGTTGGGTCAGCTAATTCAACGTAACGCTTTTGTACCGCAGGGCGCAAAATAACTTGGCGGCCAACGCCGACAGTTGCAGCTTTTGGACGAGTTGTTAGCGGTGGAACATCGAGTGTGACGTCTTTGCCAGCGCGCACAAGACATGCAAGACGCCATCCTTCTTTTATCTCTGTTTCAGTAAATGCACGGTAATCAAGTTTGGAGGGTTCGACATCACCAGTTGTGACTTTGATACGACACTTTTTACAAGTGCCATATCCACCACAGGTTGAATCAATTGCAATGCCGTTCCAGGATGCCGCGTCAAATGCGCTCACACCAGTTGGAACTGTAAAACCTTTTTCATTTGCAACTGAACCATCTTTTTCGAGCACGCGAAAAGTCAGCTTGATGCGACCTGTTCCATCATGTGCTGGAATAAGTGATGGGTCGAGCTCTTTTTTACTAATGATTTACCCTTCACTCTTTGCAGCTTCTTGTGCACGAAAACGTGAGATCCAATTTCCACCCCAAGGATCCATGCCAAGCAATAAATCTGCAGCGCGAACTGCTTCATTAATTGCTGGTGTACGTGCATCCATGACGGCACATGTTAGGCCGTGAGACATTGCAGCGGGTAAGAAAGCTGCATTTAAAGCGTGTCGATTTGGAAGACCAAATGAAATATTTGACGCACCCAGAGTCATATTCAAACCAAATTTTTCGCGGATGAGGTGAATAGTTTCCAGGGTAATTTTTACTGCTTCTGGATCTGCGCCAACTGTCATCGCAAGTGGATCAATAACTAAGTTATCGAGGGAGATTCCATGCTTCTCAAC
>JAPOHK010000130.1 GCA_029979485.1 Candidatus Planktophila limnetica | reverse complement strand
TTAAATAGATTTCTTAAAGTTGTTTTTAATCTTTTTTACAACTTCCCAAAAGCTTCTGGTCATGGTTGCCGCTAGCAAGGTTGCGACACCTGTAATGAGCAGGTTTCCGTCTTCCAAAAATCGAGTCAAAATAAAGGCAAGAAGTACTCCTGCAACAATCGAAACTCTGTTTCCATTCATGATTACTCTCCTAAATACGCCTTTTTCATAGCGGCCAAATTAATCTTTTTCATTTGAAGCATGGCTTGGGTAGCACGCTGCGAACCTGCTGCATCTGGTCCGCCCAAGTAATTATTCATTTCCTGTGAAACCACCTGCCAAGAGACTCCAAACTTGTCTTTAAGCCAACCGCACTGACTCTCTTGTCCCCCATCGGCGATCAAGATCTCCCAATACTTATCTATCTCACTTTGATCTTTACATGGGATTTGGAATGAAATTGCTTCGCTATGAGGGAACTGCGGTCCACCGTTTAATCCAATAAATGGTCGACCAAAGATCGTAAAATTCACGACGATCTCTTCACCCTGCTTATTTCCAGGTGTATCAGTTGGTGCAATCCAGTTATCAGCCATCGAGCTATTGGGAAAAACACTTGTGTAGAAAACTGCGGCTTCGCGCGCGCAACCGTTAAACCAGAGACAAGTTGTTAACTCCATTTCAAAAGTGTAATTCATTTTGAGTGGTAAAAGTGGATAAATCAAGTAAACTCATCGTATGAGGCGATTCATAGCACTATCTATATCAGCTCTATTACTTGCTGGGTGTGCAAGTACTCCAGAGGCTAACTCACAATTTAGCGCCGCTGATATTGGGTTTGCCGAAATGATGATCCCTCACCATGAACAAGCGGTGTTGATGTCCGATATCGCATTAACAAACTCATCAAGTGAAGAGATCCTTTCCCTGGCTCAAGAGATAAAAGCTGCACAAGCTCCAGAGATTGAACAGATGAAGAGTTGGCCAGGTGTAAGCACACCAACACACATGGGGCACATGATGGGTGGCATGCTCAGCGATGAAGAGATTCAACAACTTCGAGACTCTGAAGGCTCCACATTTGATCGCCTTTTTCTGGAAGGAATGATTGCCCATCACCAAGGTGCAATCACAATGGCGCAAATGGTGGCTAGATCGGCAAACAAAGAGGTTGCAGCGTTAGCGGCTGCAATCATTGAAGCGCAAAAAAGAGAGATCGCTTTCATGCAGGAGCTAATTAAGTTCTACTAAAAGAAAAAGCCCAACTCTCGCTTTATATCGATACGAGAGTTGGGCATTATTCTTGAATTACTTAGCTGCACCAGCTTCCTTTGCGCCCGGAACTTCAAGAAGTTTTCCAGTTTCAACCTCATAGACATATCCGTGAATAGGGATGTTCTTTGGCACCAATGGGTGGCGGCGGATGCGCTCTACATCTTCAACCACAGCCTTGTTGCGATCAGCGATTGTTAGCCAGTCGATGTATGCAGCCTCGGTTGATCCTGGCCCTTTACCAACATCGTAGAAACCATCATCGCCAAGTGCAGCTGTCTCGAGGCTCTTTGAAAGAAGGCCACGCATTACCTCATCGGTAAAGAACTCCATGCCGCAGTTGCTGTGATGAATTACAAACCATTCCTTTGTGCCAAGAAGCTTGTATGAAATGACCAATGAGCGAATTGCATCATCAGATGCACGCGCACCTGCGTTACGAATAACGTGGGCATCTCCCTCACTTAAGCCTGCATACTTCGCTGGATCTAGACGAGCATCCATGCATGTCAAAATTGCAAACTGACGTGCTGGTGGCAATGCAAGCTTTCCCTTTTCTCCGAAACTTTCAACATACTTCTTATTAGCATCCAATACTTCATTCAAGACCGACATTGATAGTTCTCCGATTTCAGATCAAACAAGAGCAGATCTCTTGTTACGTCGCAGAAATTAGCAGCATCAAATGAATAAGAGAACTCAATAATCTGTCGCAGTTGCGAGGGTTATGCACCTGCGATTCGCTCTGCAAATTCACTGATCTACATTTACAATTAGGGAATGCTAGGTGGAATCAATAACGGACTCTTTTTGCAATCCTTTGGAGGATTTGCAGGCTTAGCGCTGTTAATTCTTGTTCTTAAGTGGGGATTTTCATCTAATAAGCGAATGATTATCACCCCTATTAAAGCTGGGAAAAAAGATGATTACGGGTTACTCAAGCCGCTGCAAACACCTAGCAACTACATCGAAGCACAGATGTCTTTGCAGAAACTAACCGATGCCAATATCAAAGCCACTTTGACGCAAACTTTAGATGGTCCTCAGTTGATGGTATTTGAAAAGGATCTAAAGATTGCTGCAGCTGTTTTAGCCAAGTAACTCTGCAAGTAAAGCTTCTACGCGGCCCTTAATCTCATCGCGGATTACGCGAACAGATTCAATCCCTTGTCCTGCAGGATCATCAAGTACCCAATCTTCGTAACGCTTTCCAGGATAGAACGGGCACACATCGCCACAACCCATTGTGATTACCGCATCAGATTCTTGAACCGCCTCTGGGGTTAGAACCTTTGGGGTGTTGTTCGCAATATCAATTCCAATTTCAGCCATTGCTTCTACTGCTATTGGGTTGATTGAATCTTTTGGCGCGCTTCCTGCAGAAAGAACTTCAACCCGACCCTGTCCTAGTTCGCGCATGAACCCTGCAGCCATTTGTGAACGTCCAGCGTTGTGAACGCAAACGAATAAAACGGTTGGTTTATTTGTCATGAGTTAAAACTTTCACTAATCCGAGGCCAATAATGGCTCCAAGAATTTGGGCGGCGATAAATTTAGGAGCACACTCTGGGGCGATTCCTGCAAATGAATCACTGAACGTTCTTCCGATGGTGACTGCAGGGTTTGCAAAAGAGGTTGAACTTGTAAAGAAGTAAGCACTTCCGATCCAAGCTGCTACCGCTGCGGGAATCACAGTTAAATTCTTTTGAGC
>JAPOHK010000007.1 GCA_029979485.1 Candidatus Planktophila limnetica | reverse complement strand
GTCCCATTCGGCGTTGTCGGCATGGTGTATGAAGCAAGACCAAATGTAAGTGTTGATGCCGCAGTTATTTTGCTAGCTTCAGGAAATGCAGCGTTATTACGGGGTTCATCATCTGCGGCTTCAAGTAATGCCGCATTCCTTAAGGTCATGCGTGATGGTCTTGCAAAAACTTCAATATCTCCAGAAGTTATTCAATTAGTGCCATCAGATGACCGCGCAACCGTTAAAGCTCTTTTACATGCCCGCGGGCTTGTGGATTTAGTCATTCCCCGTGGAAGTGCATCACTTATTCGAATGGTTGTCGACGAAGCAACGGTTCCAACTATTGAAACAGGCGCAGGTGTGTGTCATGTCTACGTCGATGAATTTGCAGATCTTTCAATAGCGCTTCCAATCATTATTAATTCAAAGACACATCGTCCAAGTGTGTGCAACGCCGCCGAAACGCTCTTGGTCCATAGCAAAGTTGCTGAAAAGTTTATGCCAATTGCACTAAAGGCTCTTCAGGATGCGGGAGTTATTCTTCACTGCGACAAGCAAACTCTTGATTTTGCAGGCAAGAACAACATTGAAGCAACTCTGGCAACAGATGAAAATTGGTGCACTGAATACGGTGTCCTAGAGATGAATGTTGGAATTGTAAACAGTGTTGACGAAGCTATTGATCACATCGCTAAATTTGGAACAAAGCACACAGAAGCAATCGTCACCGAATCTCGTGAAGTTTCAGATCGTTTTATTGCCCACTCGGATTGTGCCGCTGTAATGGTGAATACATCTACACGTTTTACAGATGGAGAGCAGATGGGATTCGGTGCTGAAATAGGAATCTCAAATCAGAAACTGCACGCACGCGGGCCGATGGGCTTAGAAGCGATGACCACGACTACCTGGATAGTTACTGGTTCTGGGCAAATTCGCAGTTAAGCCTGCAATTAATTAGACTGCACACATGAGTTCACTTTCCCGCGATGATGTCGCTAATTTGGCGCGTTTAGCTCGAATAGAGATGACAGATCAAGAACTCGAAAATCTCACAACCGAATTCGGTGTAATTCTTAACGCAGTTGCGCGGGTTCAAGAAGTTGCAACCACTGATGTGCCAGCGACTTCACATCCACTCGCACTGACAAATATATTTAGAACAGATGTTGTCATTCCTAGTTTGACGCCCGAAGAAGCTCTTTCAGGCGCACCTGCAAGTGAAGAACAACGTTTCCGCGTCCCTCAAATTCTTGGCGAAGAAGCATGATTAAGAGTTCTGCTGCCGAGATGGCTCAATCACTTGCCAGTGGCGCAACAACATCAGTTGCGCTAACGCAAGCACACCTGAATCGAATTGCTGAAGTTGATGAAAAAGTTCATGCATTTTTGCACGTAGACACTGATGGCGCATTGAAGCAAGCAGCTGAGATAGATGCCTCACGTGCTCGTGGAGAAAAATTAAGTCCACTTGCGGGCGTGCCACTTGCCCTTAAAGACGTTTTGGTTCAAAAAGATGTACCAACTACATGTGGATCAAAAATACTTGAGGGTTGGCGTCCGCCATATGACTCAACCGTCGTCTCTAAATTAAAGAGCGCTGGCGTTGTAATCCTTGGAAAAACAAATATGGATGAATTCGCCATGGGTTCATCTACGGAAAACTCTGCGTACGGTCCAACACATAATCCATGGGATCTCACTCGTATTCCTGGGGGATCAGGTGGCGGATCCTCCGCAGCCCTTGCTGCTTTTGAAGCTCCACTTGCAATCGGAACAGATACTGGCGGATCTATTCGCCAACCTGCTGCGGTTACAGGAACTGTTGGCGTTAAGCCAACATACGGTGGAGTTTCTCGTTACGGATTAGTTGCGTTTTCATCTTCACTTGATCAAGCCGGTCCATGCGCGCGAACAGTCTTAGATACAGCTTTGCTGCATGAAGTAATAGCTGGACACGATCCAAAGGATTCAACAAGTATTAATGCACCAGTTCCACAAGTTGTTGCTGCAGCAAAAAGTGGTGACGTAAAGGGAATGAAAATTGGTGTTGTTAAAGAACTAAATGGTGATGGATACCAAGCTGGCGTTCGCCAACGCTTTGAAGAATCTCTCGAATTACTCGCACAAGCAGGAGCAGAAATTGTTGAAGTTTCAGCTCCTAATTTTGAATATGCACTGGCCGCTTATTATTTGATTGCTCCGTCTGAGTGTTCGTCAAACTTAGCTCGATTTGATGCGATGCGTTATGGATTACGTGTAGGTGATACCGATGGCGCTTCAGCAGAATCGGTTATGAATATGACTCGTGAAGTTGGTTTTGGCCGCGAAGTTAAACGTCGTATTTTGCTTGGAACGTACGCACTCTCATCTGGATACTACGACGCTTATTACGGTAGTGCACAAAAGGTACGTACACTAATTACTCAAGATTTCAATAACGCCTTTGCTAAGTGTGATGTCATGGTTTCGCCAACCTGTCCGACAACTGCATTTAAAATTGGTGAGAAAGCAAATGATCCACTCGCAATGTATTTAAACGATATTGCAACTATTCCTGTAAACATGGCAGGAATTGGCGGAATGAGTCTGCCTTGTGGTGTGGCGCCAGAAGATGGCTTGCCGGTTGGTTTTCAAATCATGTCACCCGTAATGCAAGATCAAAGAATGTATTCCGTTGGCGCAGCACTTGAAGCGGCTCTTCTTAGCAAGTGGGGAGCACCGCTTCTCTCACAAGCTCCATCACTTGGTGGTGCAGCATGAGTGCATTGACGTATGAGGATGTAATTTCAAAGTACGAACCTGTACTTGGTCTAGAAGTCCACGTTGAGTTAAACACGAATTCAAAGATGTTCTGTGGTTGCAGCACGATTTTCGGTGCAGAACCAAACACCCAAACTTGCCCTGTTTGCCTAGCTCTTCCAGGCGCACTTCCTGTAGTTAATGAAAAAGCAATCGAATCAACGATTCTTATCGGCTTAGCACTGAATTGTTCCATCGCTGCGTTTAGCCGATTCGCACGCAAGAATTATTTCTATCCAGATATGCCTAAGAATTTCCAGATTTCACAATACGACGAACCAATCTGTGTCAACGGTTATGTTGATGTTGAAATAGATACAGATGAAGGACCACAGAGTTTCCGTATTGAAATTGAACGTGTTCACATGGAAGAAGACACCGGTAAGTCCCTCCATGTTGGCGGATCAACCGGACGTATTCATGGAGCCGATTATTCACTCCTTGATTACAACCGTGCCGGTATTCCACTAGTAGAAATTGTGACCAAAATAGTTCCTGGCACAGGAAAGTACGCGCCAGAAGTCGCAAAAGCTTACGTTGCCGAACTGCGCGATATTTTACGAGCTCTGGGTGTGAGTGATGTAAAAATGGAACAGGGTTCTTTGCGCTGTGACGCTAACGTCTCTCTTCGATTAATTGGTTCAGACGTTTTAGGCACACGAAGTGAAACAAAGAACGTTAACTCACTTCGATCCGTAGAACGTGCTGTTCGCGGAGAAATGATTCGCCATGCAGAACTCCTCAATAAGGGCGAAAAAGTTGTTCAAGAAACTCGTCACTTCCAAGAAGACACTGGATTAACTCGCTCAGGTCGTTCGAAAGAACAAGCTGAAGATTACCGCTATTTCCCAGAACCAGATTTAGTTCCAGTCGCACCAGATGCCGAGTGGATTGAAAAACTACGTGCATCCTTACCTGAACGACCATCACTTCGCCGCAAACGTCTGCAAGAACAGTGGTCAGTTCCAGATAAAGAAATGGCAGCGATGATTAATGCTGATGTTTTAAATATCGTGGAAGAGACCGTTTTACTGGGTGCTGATCCAACAAAAGCACGCTCGTGGTGGCTCGGAGAGATTTCTCGCTTGGCTAATGAAAAAGAAGTTACGATTTCCGAGCTTGCAATCACTGCTAAAGATGTAGCAGAAATAGTTTCGCTCGTTGCACAAGGTGAACTCACTGACAAGCTTGCACGTCAAGTTGTCGAGAGCGTCATTAATGGAGAGGGCACCCCTGCAGAAGTTATTGCATCTCGTGGAATTAAAGTCGTTAATGATGATGGTGCACTTATGGCGGCAATTGAAAAAGTTTGCTCAGAACAATCTGAAACTGCTGACAAGGTTCGTAATGGTCACTTACCTGCAGCCGGTGCACTAATTGGCGCAGTTATGAAAGAAACAAAGGGCCAAGCAGATGCCGCTCGAGTTCGAGAGCTTCTACTTGGCCACCTTGGACAAGCTGCTAATTAAGTAATCTTAGTGAGCAATAACGCCTTCAGTTTCAACAACTGCTTCTTTTCCAATGTTGATAAAGAAGAAAAGAACTACAGCGCCGACTAGCAAGAGCGCAGAACTGACTGTAAATGCCACTGTAAAGCCGTGTGTGATTCCAAATGTTTGTGCTTTATCTGGATTGCTAGTCATGTACGAGGTTGCAGCTGTTGCAGCAACAGTATTGAGAAGAGCGGTTCCGAGAGATCCACCAACTTGTTGGCTTGTGTTTAGAAGCGCACTCGCAACACCTGCATCACGGTTTCCGACGCCGTGAAGCGAAGTTGTTGATAGCGGAATGAATACAAGTGCCATGCCGCTAGACATGATTAATAGCGAAGGCAGTACGTGAGTTACGTATGAAGTTTCTGGAGTAATTTGTGTGAGCATCAGTAAACCAACGGCTGCGGCAACTAATCCAGGAACCATTAATCGTTTTGGCCCAACTTTTGGCAGTAATTGCGAGGCAACGCCAGCGAAGACGATGATTCCTGCCGTAAATGGCAAGAATGCGAAGCCTGAACGCAGTGGTGTGTACCCAAGGACTGTTTGTAAGTACAAGCCTAAGAAGAGGAACATAGAAAATAGTCCTGCACCGACGACTAGTGAACCAAGGTATGAACCGCCACGGTTACGTTCGGTAACCACACGCATTGGCATTAACGGATTTGCAACCTTTGTTTCAATTAAAACAAATGCAGCAAGTAGGACCACAGCGACACCTAAGAATGTAAGAGTCGTTGAATCCGACCAACCTTTACGAGCTGCTTCATTAAATCCGTAAACAAGTGCAAACAAACCAGCTGATGCTGTGAATACACCTGGCAAGTCATAGCTGTGATCTCCACCAGCTTTAGATTCGTGAACATATTTAATTGCTAAGAGAGCCGCAGCAATTGCAATGGGAGTGTTAACTCCAAGACACCAGCGCCAAGAGAAGTATTCAGTTAGTGCGCCACCAAGAATCAAACCTATTGCAGCTCCACCACCTGAGATTGCGCCGTACACGCCAAATGCACGCGCGCGTTCTTTTGGATCAGTAAATGTAACGCTTACAATTGAAAGCGCAGCAGGTGCTAGTAATGCACCGAAGACGCCTTGCAAAGCACGAGATGCAAATAATAATTCTTGAGTAGATGAAACTCCACCAAGTGCTGACGCCGCAGCAAAGCCAAGTAGTACAATTATGAATATTTTTTTACGACCTACGAAGTCTGCAATGCGTCCGCCTAGTAGCAAGAGTGAGCCGAATGCGAGTGTGTAGGCAGTAATAACCCACTGCTGATTTGCATCAGTAATGCCAAGATCTGCTTTCGCACTTGGAATAGCAATATTCACGATGGAGCTGTCGAGTACAACCATAAGTTGCGCAATAGCGATAACGAGAAGTGTGCGCCAGCGATCTGGTGCCTGGCCAGCTGGATAGTTTGGGTTGGTCACGCAAAAGCTCCAATTCAGATTAATTTTATTGTTAGTTAGAGGATAAGATTCTCTCATGCCTAACATGAAGCCGCGCTCCGGGGTAGTCACTGATGGACTAGAACGAGCACCAGCACGTGGAATGTTGCGCGCAGTAGGTATGGGTGATGAAGATTGGGTTAAACCTCAAATTGGAATTGCATCCTCTTGGAATGAAATTACTCCATGCAATATGTCACTTGATCGTCTAGCAAAAGCTTCAAAACAAGGAGTCCTGGACGCTGGTGGTTTTCCAATGCAATTCGGAACCATCTCTGTTTCAGATGGAATTTCAATGGGTCACGAAGGAATGCACTTCTCACTGGTTTCTCGCGAAGTAATTGCTGATTCAGTTGAAACTGTGATGCAGGCAGAGCGTTTCGATGGAATGGTTACTTTTGCTGGCTGCGATAAATCTCTTCCTGGCATGATGATGGCGGCCGCGCGCTTGGATGTTGCAAGTGTTTTTGTTTATGCGGGGTCCACATTGCCCGGTCAAGTAGATGGCCAAGATGTAACAATCATTGACGCATTCGAAGCTGTTGGAGCATGTGCGCGAGGATTAATTACAAAAGATCGAGTAGATCAGATTGAACGCGCAATTTGCCCAGGTGAAGGTGCATGCGGAGGTATGTACACCGCAAACACGATGGCAGCAATCGGTGAAGCTCTAGGTCTGTCATTGCCTGGATCCGCAGCTCCTCCTGCTGTTGATCGTCGTCGCGACACGTATGCCATTAAGTCAGGTGAAGCAGTCGTAAATTTGATTCGACTGGGCATTACTACCCGGCAAATTCTGACTAAAAAAGCTTTCGAAAATGCAATCACTATTTTGATGGCTCTGGGTGGCTCAACGAATGCAGTACTTCACTTGTTAGCAATTGCGAACGAGGCTGAAGTTGATTTAACCCTCGAAGATTTCAATCGTATTGGTGCAAAGGTTCCACTACTGGGTGACCTCAAGCCTTTTGGAAAATTTGTTATGACTGACTTGGATCGCGTTGGCGGAATTCCAGTAGTACTAAAGATTTTGTTAGATGCTGGTTATCTACATGGTGACACTTTGACTGTTACTGGAAAAACTATGGCTGAAAACTTAGCTGACATCAATCCACCATTTCCTGATGGCGTAGTTGTGCACGCTGCCGAAAGCCCGCTTTCAAAAGATGTTGGAATCACAATTCTTGGTGGTTCGCTTGCGCCCGAAGGTGCAGTATGTAAAACCGCTGGGATTGGTATCGAAAGCTTTGAGGGTCCAGCACGAGTATTTGAGCGCGAACAATCTGCAATGGATGCAATTGAAGATGGAACAGTAAAAGCGGGTGACGTTGTTGTTATTCGCTATGAAGGTCCAAAGGGTGGACCAGGAATGCGCGAGATGTTAATGGTCACTGGCGCTATCAAAGGTGCTGGATTAGGTAAATCTGTTTTGCTTTTAACAGATGGAAGATTCTCCGGTGGTTCAACAGGTTTATGCGTTGGCCATGTTGCACCAGAAGCTGTCGATGGCGGACCAATTGCTTTTATTAAAGATGGAGATCGCATTAAAATTGATACTGTTAATCGCACATTAGATTTATTGGTAGATGCTGCGGAACTTGAAAAGCGCAAAGTTGGTTGGAAGCCTTTGCCACACAAATACACGCGTGGTGTGTTAGCTAAGTACAGCAAAGTTGTCGGATCTGCCTCAAAAGGCGCGGTCTGCGGCTAACTCCGCTCAAATTCTGAGATGTTTCAACCTGGGGTTGACGCTTTGAGCCTATCTATTGGAGAATAAGGACATGTCAGCAAATACAAGCCGCTTCGTGGTGGTGATTTAAAAGCGCGTGATCTAGCAAAACGATCGCGCGCTACCCTCAGTTGATCTGAGGGTTTTTTAATTTAACGAAGCACTAGTAATGACACTAGTAAGGAAGGAGCAAAAGAGTGAGTACACCGAATGGCACATCTATGAATGGCGCAACTAGTTTGGTTAAGTCACTTGAAGCTGCAGGTGTCGACGTTATGTTCGGCATCCCTGGTGGCGCAATTCTTCCTGCTTACGATCCGATTTTTGATTCATCAATTAGGCACATCTTGGTTCGCCACGAACAAGGCGCTGGTCATGCTGCAACTGGGTATGCACAAGTGTCCGGTCGCGCAGGCGTTTGCATTGCGACATCTGGTCCTGGCGCAACCAACTTAGTTACTCCACTTGCGGATGCAGCTATGGACTCAGTTCCACTTGTAGCAATTACTGGGCAAGTACCAAGTGCGGCAATCGGCACAGATGCATTCCAAGAGGCCGATATCCGTGGCATCACGATGCCATTTACAAAACACAATTATTTAGTAACAGATCCTGCCGAGATTCCGCGTGCGATTGCAGAAGCTTTTCACATTGCAACAACTGGTCGCCCGGGTCCAGTTCTGGTTGATATAGCAAAAGACGCACTACAAAAAGAGACAGTTTTTAATTGGCCCACATCAGTCTCACTTAAAGGTTATCAACCAACTCTTGCGCCAAATGCGCAATCTATTTCTGATGCCGCAGCGCTGATCACTCAATCTCATCGTCCAGTCTTCTATGTCGGTGGTGGAGTCATTAAAGCAAATGCGGCAAAAGAATTACGCGAGATTGCCGAACTACTCGGCGCTCCAGTAGTTACAACGCTAATGGCCTTAGGTTCATTTCCATATAGCCATCCATTGCATATGGGCATGCCTGGTATGCACGGTTCTGTTGCTGCAGTAACAGCACTTCAAAAGTCTGACTTGTTAATCACTCTTGGCGCACGTTTCGACGATCGTGTGACTGGAAAACTCTCTACATTTGCAGTTAACGCAAAGGTAATTCACTGCGATGTAGATCCTGCAGAAATTGGTAAGAATAGATTTGCTGATGTACCCGTTGTGGGCGATTT
Source organism: Candidatus Planktophila limnetica (assembly GCA_029979485.1). Taxonomy (GTDB): domain Bacteria; phylum Actinomycetota; class Actinomycetes; order Nanopelagicales; family Nanopelagicaceae; genus Planktophila; species Planktophila limnetica_A. Next base: position 10,637 of record JAPOHK010000007.1, on the reverse strand, counting down.
GAAGCACACTTTGATTGCACTTATTCCTGCCCTTAAAGCAGCGCTAGCAAAAAATCGCCCAGATTTGTCTACGTGGCTACGTCAAGTAAATAACCTAAAGAGCACGTATCCATTGGGTTATGACAAGCCTACGGATGGATCGGTTTCTCCTCAGTACGTCATCGAACGTATTGCAAAACTCTCTGCACCAGACAGCATTTATGTTGCAGGTGTTGGTCAACATCAAATGTGGGCTGCTCAATTTGTTCCATATGAACATCCACGTACATGGCTTAATTCCGGTGGACTTGGCACAATGGGTTATTCGGTTCCTGCTGCAATGGGTGCAAAAGTTGCTGCGCCAGATACAACAGTGTGGTCAATCGATGGCGACGGTTGTTTCCAGATGACGAATCAAGAACTTGTTACCTGCGCACTCAATAATATTCCAATCAAGGTTGCAATCATCAATAACGAAAGTCTCGGAATGGTTCGCCAGTGGCAGACACTGTTCTACGAAGGGCGTTATTCAAATACGAACCTTGATTCAAAGCGTGTACCTGATTTTCCAAAGTTAGCTGATGCAATGGGTTGCGTTGGTTTAAGTTGTGACCGCCCAGAAGATGTTGACAAGACAATTGAAAAAGCGCTCTCAATAAATGATCAACCAGTCGTTGTTGATTTCAGAGTTCACCGCGATGCAATGGTGTGGCCAATGGTTGCAGCTGGAACATCAAATGATGACATCATGATCGCGCGAGAAATGGCGCCTGACTGGGATTCACAGGAGCTCTAATGAGTAAACACACCCTCGAAGTTCTGGTTGAAAACTCACCAGGTGTACTTGCACGCGTTTCTGGGTTATTTGCTCGACGCGCCTACAACATTGATGCACTTAAAGTTGGCCCTACAGAAAACCCTGCAATTTCTAAGATGGAAATTGATGTCAATGTTGAAGGACATGCTCTTGAGCAAGTTATTTCACAATTGGACAAGTTGATAAACGTAATTTCAATCAAAGAAATCTTGCCTACTAATGCAAAACTAGCACCAACCGATACTCAACCTGATTACCAAAACTAACACCAACAACATAAGGAGAAGACCGTGGCAAAGATGTATCACGAAGAGGATGCAGATCTTTCGATTATCCAAGGACGCAAAGTTGCGATTATTGGCTACGGATCTCAAGGACATGCTCACGCATTGAACTTGCGCGATAGTGGGGTTGATGTTCGAGTTGGACTTAAAGATGGTTCACCTTCACGAGCCAAGGCAGAAGCAGAAGGCCTTAAGGTCACAAGCGTTGCTGAAGCGGTTAAGGAAGCGACTGTCATCATGATTTTGGCGCCAGATCACTTACAGCGCCACATCTACACCGAATCTATTTTGCCTAACCTTAAAGATGGCGATGCCCTCTTCTTCGGTCATGGTTTTAATATTCGCTTTGGTTATATCAAGCCAACCACATCAGTTGATGTTGCGATGGTTGCACCAAAGGGTCCGGGTCACCTTGTTCGCCGCGAATACGAAGCTGGTCGTGGTGTTCCAGTTATCGTTGCAGTTGAGCAAGATGCGACAGGTTCTGCATGGCCATTGACGCTTTCATATGCAAAGGCAATTGGCGGACTTCGCGCAGGTGGAATTCTGACAACATTTACCGAAGAGACTGAGACAGATTTATTCGGTGAGCAATCAGTACTTTGTGGCGGAGCTTCACAACTAGTTATGTACGGATTTGAGACTCTCGTTGAAGCGGGCTACCAACCAGAAGTTGCTTACTTCGAATGCTTACACGAACTTAAGTTAATTGTTGACTTGATGTACGAAGGTGGAATTGCAAAGCAACGCTGGTCAGTTTCTGACACTGCTGAGTTCGGTGATTACGTCTCTGGTCCTCGCGTCATCGACCCACGAGTTAAAGAGAATATGAAAGCTGTTCTTGCCGACATCCAAAGCGGTGCATTTGCAAAACGCTTCATTGATGATCAAGAAAATGGCGCAAAAGAATTTAAGACTTTGCGTGCAAAAGGCGAATCACATCCAATCGAGGCTGTTGGTCGCGAACTTCGCAAAATGATGTCATGGGTTAAGGCGTCTAATAAGGATGATTACAAAGAGGGAACGGCAGCGCGTGGCTAAACCTGTCGTACTCATCGCTGAAGAGCTAAGTCCAGCAACAATTGGAGTACTTGGCTCGGATTTCGAGATCCGTCATTGTGACGGAGCGAATCGAGATGAACTTCTCGCTGCACTGAAATCAGGCGTTGATGCTGTACTAATTCGTTCTGCAACGAAGATGGATGCAGAAGCGATTAGCGCTGCAAAAGGATTACGAGTTATTGCACGTGCTGGTGTTGGACTAGATAACGTAGATATTCCCGCAGCAACTGCTGCAAAGGTATTGGTTATAAACGCGCCAACTTCAAATATTGTCAGTGCCGCAGAACTTGCTATCGCCTTAATGATGGCAAGTGCCCGAAATGTTTCTGCAGCACATGCTTCTCTTCGTGCCGGGAAGTGGGCGCGTTCCAAATTTAGCGGAACAGAAATGTATGAAAAAACTCTTGGAATTGTTGGATTTGGAAAAATCGGTCAATTGGTTGCACACCGCATGAAAGCATTTGGAATGAATTTGATTGCCTATGATCCTTATCTAACTGCCGATAAAGTTTCAGCACTTGGCGTAAAACTTGTTGAGTTGGATGAGTTATTGAAATCTTCAGACTTCATCACAATTCATCTACCAAAGACAAAAGAAACTCTTAACTTAATTGGTGAAGAGGCGTTGTCAAAGGTTAAGCCAACGGTGCATATCGTTAATGCCGCACGAGGCGGAGTACTTGATGAAGTAGCTCTGTACAAGGCAATAACAGAGGGTCGCGTGGCAGGTGCTGGTATTGATGTGTATGCATCCGAACCATGCACTGACTCACCTTTGTTCTCACTTGATCAAGTTGTTGCAACACCTCACTTAGGTGCATCAACTGAGGAAGCACAAGAGCGCGCGGGAATTGATGTTGCAAACTCTGTTCGTAAAGCACTTGCTGGCGAACCCGTCCCTGATGCTGTGAATGCGTAAGGAATAACCATGTCAAAGAATTTTAATTTAGCTGTAATTGCTGGTGATGGAATCGGTCCTGAAGTTGTTGCAGAAGGAATCAAAGTATTAGATGCAGTTGCAAAAAAGTACGGTGCAACTTTTACAAAAACACCTTATGACTTGGGGGCTGGATATTGGCATAAAACTGGCGAGGTATTGCCTGATTCAGTTCTAAACGAAATTGCAAAAGCCGATGTAATTCTTCTAGGAGCAGTTGGCGATCCAACTGTTCCAAGTGGTGTACTGGAACGCGGCTTGTTACTCAAACTTCGTTTTGCATTTGATCACTATATTAATTTACGCCCAGCTCGTTTAATGCCTGGAGTTATCTCACCACTTGCAACTAAGCAACCAATTGATTTCATCGTAGTTCGCGAAGGTACTGAAGGTCCTTACGTTGGCGCAGGTGGAGTTCTTGCAGAGGGAACAGATGCAGAAATTGCAACGGAGGAGAGCTTAAATACACGCCGTGGAGCTGAGCGAGTAATTCGCGATGCATTCAATCGCGCAATGGCTCGCGATCGCAAAAAACTTACATTGGTTCATAAGAACAATGTTTTAACTCGAGCAGGTGGATTGTGGACGCGTACGTTTAATGAAGTTGCTAAAGAGTTTCCACAGGTTTCTACTGATTACTTGCATGTGGATGCTGCTTCAATGTTCTTTGTAACAAATCCAGAACGATTCGACGTTGTTGTTACCGATAACTTATTCGGCGATATCTTGACTGATATTGCTGCTGCAATCTGCGGTGGTATCGGTCTTGCTGCTTCTGGAAATATCAATCCAACCGGAAAATTCCCGTCCATGTTCGAGCCAGTTCACGGTTCGGCGCCAGATATAGCTGGAAAAAATATTGCTGACCCAACTGCAACCGTTATGTCCGTCGCAATGATGCTTGAACACTTAGGTCTACATGATGCATCGCGCGATGTTCAGCGCGCAGTCGCTTCAGACCTTGCAACACGTGGAGACAAGAAGCGCAGCACAAGTGAAGTAGGAGATGCGCTCGTAGCAGCGCTATAAATCCATGAAAATTTCACTCAATCCAAATGCTAAAGACGCAGCTACTCGCGATGCATTGGTTGCTGAAGGCGGTTTTGGTAAGTACTACACAGATCACATGGTTGTGTGCGAGTGGAGTGAAAAAGATGGATGGTCAGAACCTGAATTAAAACCATACGGACCAATTTCTTTGGATCCCGCAACAGCGGTTTTCCATTATGGACAAGAAATCTTTGAAGGAATGAAGGCGTATCGCCAACCTGATGGTGGCATCGGATTATTTCGCCCAGACGCAAATGCCCGACGTTTTGCGAAATCAGCTAATCGTCTGGCACTTCCTGAAATGCCTGAAGAGCTATTTATCGAAACTGTTGAAACTCTAGTTAAGCAAGACGCTGGTTGGGTGCCAAATAAAGTTGGTGAGTCCTTATACATACGTCCATTTATGTTCGCTACCGAAGTTGGTCTGGGTGTTCGCCCCTCTAATAAGGCTCTGTACATGTTAATTGCTACTCCTGCTGGTGCGTATTTCGATCCGTCCAAAGCTGTGAGTGTTTGGATTTCAACTGAGTATGTACGTGCTGCACAAGGCGGAACGGGAGAAGCAAAGTGCGGTGGAAATTATGCGGCCTCACTCGTTGCGCAAAAAGCCGCAGCAAAAGAAGGTTGCGATCAAGTTGTTTGGATTGATGCAAAAGAGCGTAAATGGATTGAAGAAATGGGTGGCATGAACCTGTACTTCGTTAAAGGTTCTGGTGCTGATGCAACTGTTGTCACGCCTAAGTTAACGGGAACGCTCTTGCCTGGTATTACGCGCGACTCAATTCTTTCTGTTGCTAAAGATCTCGGATACAAAACGGATGAAGTTATGTTGAGTATCGATGATTGGCGAGATGGCGTTGCTTCCGGAGAAATCACAGAGATTTTCGCATGCGGTACCGCAGCAGTCGTATCACCTATCGGAACTGCGAAGAGCACAATGGGGACCTGGGTTACTGGTGATGGCCAGCCAGGAAAAATCACTATGCAGATTCGTAATCACCTATTGGGAATTCAGCACGGATCAATCTCTGATTCGCATTCATGGATGCGCAAGGTCATCTAATGCCAGTCAATGATGCATTCCATATTTATGACACAACGCTCCGTGATGGTGCACAGCAAGAGGGGTTGAATTTATCTGTTCAAGATAAGTTAGCAATCGCTCGTCATTTAGATGATCTTGGCGTTGGTTTCATTGAAGGTGGTTGGCCAGGTGCGAATCCAAAAGACACAGAGTTTTTTGAGCGCGCAAAGAAAGAATTAAAGCTAAAGAACGCAACATTTGTTGCTTTCGGTGCCACTCGCCGACCAAATGTGAAGGCTGGCGATGATGCGCTACTTGGTGCACTTCGCGATAGTGGTGCGCCAGCGGTCACTTTGGTTGCCAAATCATTTGATCGCCACGTTGATCTCGCACTAAAAACTACATTGGATGAAAATTTAGCGATGATTAAAGATTCTATCGAGCATTTGCGTGCCGAAGGACAGAGAGTTTTTCTAGATGCAGAACACTTCTTTGATGGATATCGTTCAAATCGTGCATATGCACTTGAAGTAGTCCGTACTGCCGCTGAAGCAGGCGCCGATGTAATTGCACTGTGCGATACAAATGGCGGAATGCTCCCTGATGAGTTATCGCAAGTTGTACATGACGTTTTACAATCAAGCAATGCTCGACTCGGAATTCATTGCCACAATGACACAGGTTGCGCTGTGGCTAATTCAATGGCCGCTATTGCTGCAGGTGCAACTCACGTGCAAGGCACATTAAATGGATATGGCGAAAGAACAGGAAATGCTGATCTTGTAACGATTATTGCGAACTTAGAATTGAAGAAAAAGCAGCTAGTACTACCAAAAGATGCTCTTCGAGAAGCATTCAGAATTTCACATGCTGTTGCAGAAGTTACAAATGTTTCATCAAGTGCTCGTCAGCCTTATGTAGGCATTTCAGCATTTGCCCATAAAGCAGGATTGCATGCAAGTGCTATCAAGGTCGACCCATCTCTATACCAACATGAAGATCCTGAATCAGTCGGTAACGATATGCGCATGCTTGTTTCAGAAATGGCCGGCCGCGCATCTATTGAATTGAAGTCTGTTGAACTTGGAGTTGATCTAGGTGGCGATCGCGAACTCATTGGGCGCGTAGTAGATCGAGTTAAGGACCTCGAGTCACAAGGATTTACATTTGAAGCCGCTGATGCGTCCTTCGAGCTTTTACTGCGTGAAGAGATCACAGGTAAGCGTCCTTCGTTTTTTACAATTAATCATTGGGCTACTACTACTGAGCGCACATCAAATGATGGCATCACAACAAAAGCTGAAGTCAGCGTGGTGGCTAATGGAAAAGAATTTACCTGCACCGGATCAGGTAATGGTCCGGTTAACGCAATTGATAATGCGTTACGTACAGGGCTTATTCAGTTCTACCCAGAACTTGAAGTTCTCGAACTCACAGATTACAAAGTTCGTATTCTTGAAGGCCGCTTAGGTACAGGTGCCATCACACGCGTTCTTGTCGAAACAAGTGATGGCAAGGGTGAGTGGAACACCGTTGGCGTTCACGAAAACATTATTGCCGCATCAGCGATGGCTCTTGAGGATGCATTGACCTTCGGTCTTCTGCGTCAAGGACGTAAACCCGAGTAATCTGTCCCTATGTCTGCACATACATTAAATGATGTACGTGTCGCTTTTGAAAACAATTTACACACAAAACGAGATCTTTCCCTTCATACAATCCGCGCCTATGTTGGAGATCTCGAAAGCTTTTTCACTCATCTAGAAACGCTTGGAATTTCCGATCTACAAAAATTAGATATTTCACATATTCGCTCGTGGCTTGCAAATATTTCAGTTAAAGGTGGAGCGCGTACAACTTTAGCCAGGCGTGCAGTGACTATTCGCTTGTTTACAAAATGGGCACATAAGAATGGATATTTACCAAAAGATATAGGCATCACTTTGGCCACTCCAAAGGGGCACCGAGTACTTCCAGATGTTCTAAACGTGAGTGATGCTAGAGATGTAATGGAGTCAATGGCGATGCGTGCCGGCGAAGAAGATTCACCAATTGCTATTCGAGATAGCGCGATGCTAGAAATCTTGTATGCAAGTGGCGCTCGTGTTGCAGAATTATGTGGTCTTAATTTTGAAGATATCGATTATGAGCGCCAAGCAATTCGCGTACTCGGCAAAGGAAATAAAGAGAGATCAATCCCAATTGGTATTCCAGCCATGAAAGCTTTACAGAATTGGATTGATAACGCTCGTCCGCAAATTGCTTCTGATAAATCTTGGTCAGCGCTTTTCATTGGATTGCGTGGCAAACGTATTGATCAGCGAACAGTACGCACCGTTGTCTATGAAGCACTCAGTGCAATTGAAGGATTAGAAAAGTTGGGGCCACATGCATTGCGACATTCGGCCGCCACTCATCTTCTCGAAGGCGGTGCCGATCTTCGAACAGTGCAAGAAATATTGGGGCACGCATCCCTTGCAACAACTCAGATTTATACCCATGTTTCTACCGAGCGTTTACAAAAGGCGTACAAGCAAGCCCACCCCCGCGCTTAGAGAGTGGATTTTGCACTCCAAATCCTCAGGTAAGATTTCATCTGCGCCAGAGCAATCTGGTGACTTCTCAGCACTCATTCGACTTAGTCGAAAATCATTTCGGTCCAGTTCGCTGGTAGATGACGAGTGCGACGGGTTTAACAAATTGTTAAACCATTAACCGAGCGGGTTATTTTTGTTAAGCAGAAATAACCTATGAAGGAGCACGCCATCATGGCTGTTGTAACAATGCGAGAACTCCTCGACAGTGGAGTCCACTTCGGACATCAGACACGTCGCTGGAATCCAAAGATGAAGCGCTTCATTTTCACTGAGCGCAATGGCATCTACATCATCGATATCCAACAATCCCTTGCACTAATTGATAGCGCATATGAATTTGTTAAAGATGTCGTTGCAAAAGGCGGACACGTTTTGTTCGTCGGAACAAAGAAAGCAGCACAAGAGCCAATCATCGCTCAAGCTGCACGAGTTGGAATGCCAACAGTGACTGAGCGTTGGCTCGGCGGTATGTTGACTAACTTCCCAACTGTTTACAAGCGTATTCAGCGCCTTAAGGAGCTAGAAGCCCTTGAAGCAACTAATGACATGTTGCTTACAAAGAAAGAACTTCTCGTACTCCGTCGTGAGCGCGAAAAACTACACAAAAACCTTGACGGAATTCGTAACATGACTAAGTTGCCAAGTGCAATTTGGGTTGTTGATACCAAGAAAGAGCACCTAGCTGTTGCTGAAGCCAAGAAGCTCGGAATTCCAGTTATTGCAATCTTGGATACAAATTGCGATCCAGACGAAGTTGATTTCAAGATCCCAGGTAACGATGACGCAATCCGCTCAATTGGATTACTTACTCGTGTAATTACAGATGCAATTGCAGCTGGTCTACAAGCACGTTCTGCAGTTGTAAAAGAAGAAGCTAAGACTGAGACTCCAGCAGTTGCGGCGGGCGAGCCATTAGCTGATTGGGAAAAAGAAGTAATTGATGGGGCACCTACAACTCCAGTGGAGGCGTAACACGTGGCGTATTCAGCAGAAGATGTAAAGAGATTACGTGAAGCAACTGCGGCAGGAATGCTTGATTGCAAAAAAGCACTTGATGAAGCAAATGGTGACTACGACAAGGCTGTAGAAATCATTCGCGTAAAAGGACTTAAAGGCGTAACAAAGCGCGAAGGCCGTTTAACATCAAATGGCTTAGTTGTTGCAAAGGTTTCAGGAGATGTCGGTGTGATGCTCGAACTCAACTGTGAAACTGACTTCGTTGCGAAGGGCGATCGCTTTATTGCCCTAGGTGATGAATTAGTAGATCACCTTCTTTCCTCAAAAACAGAGAGTGTTGAAGCCTTTCTTGCTTCAACAATGTCAGATGGCAAAACTGTCCAATCTGTAATCGATGAAGGTAACGCAACACTTGGCGAAAAGATCGAAATTCGCAACGTTGCAGTAGTAAATGGTCCAGTTGGTTTGTATTTGCACAAGACAAGCCCGGATCTACCTCCACAAGTTGGTGTTCTAGTTTCACTCGTTAAAGAAGCAGCTGAAGTTGGTAAAGATGTTGCACAGCACATTGCAGCCTTTGCTCCTAAGTTTGTAAATCGTGAAGATGTTCCAGCCGATCTGATCGAGAACGAGCGACGCATCGCAGAAGAAACCGCTCGTGAAGAGGGCAAGCCAGAGGCATCGCTTTCAAAAATTATTGAAGGTCGCGTCACTGGCTTCGTAAAGGAAGTTAGCTTGATCGAACAAGCATTCGCTAAGGATGCGAAGAAGACTGTGAAACAAATCCTCGATGAAGCAGGAACCGCCGTCAAGGCATTCCACCGTTTCCGCGTAGGACAGTAAACTAACGTCTAACGCACAAGAAGTTGTGAAAGGAGCACTCATGCCCGGTACTAGAGGTAAGTACGGGCGAGTGCTCCTTAAACTTTCTGGTGAGGTTTTTGGTGGAGAAAAAGGCATTGGTGTTGATCCTGATGTTGTGCAAGATGTGGCAAAACAAATCGCAGATGTAGTACGCACAGGTGTTCAAGTAAGCATTGTGGTCGGTGGTGGAAATTACTTCCGTGGCGCAGAATTGCAACAGCGTGGAATGGATCGCGCACGTGCGGATTACATGGGAATGCTCGGAACAGTCATGAATTGTTTAGCGCTACAAGATTTCTTGGAAAAAGAAGGTGTAGATACTCGCGTTCAAACTGCAATCACCATGGGACAAGTTGCTGAGCCATACATTCCGCGCAGAGCAATTCGCCACTTAGAAAAGGGCCGCGTTGTAATTTTCGGCGCTGGAGCAGGTATGCCATTTTTCACAACAGATACTGTTGCTGCTCAACGTGCACTCGAAGTTGGTTCAGAAGCACTTTTACTTGCTAAGAGCGGTGTCGATGGCGTGTATAACGCCGATCCAAAGAAAGATCCGAGCGCGAAGAAGTACGACACGATTTCCTACGATGAAGTGCTCAGTAAATCATTGGCAGTAGCAGATGCTGCAGCATTTAGTTTGTGCCGTGAGAATAAATTACCGATTGTGGTCTTTGATCTCATGACTAACGGAAATATCGGTCGCGCGGTTCGCGGTGAAACGATCGGAACCCTTGTCGCGTAAGCGGCGAGGTTACTAAGGAGTCCTGATGTCAGATATAGCCACTGCTCTAAAAGACGCAGAAACAAAGATGAACAAAGCTGTCGAAGTTGCTAAAGATGATTTTGGAGCAATTCGCACAGGCCGTGCTCATCCATCACTTTTCAATAAAATTATGGTCGACTATTACGGTACGTACACATCACTCTCACAATTAGCTTCAATCCAAGTTCCTGAAGCACGTATGGCGCTGATTTCTCCTTTCGATAAGGGTGCGATGGCTTCAATTGAAAAAGCAATTCGCGAATCAGATTTGGGTGTCAATCCAGGATCAGATGGTGTCGTAAT
>JAPOHK010000067.1 GCA_029979485.1 Candidatus Planktophila limnetica | reverse complement strand
TTCTTCTCAGTAGATCCAGGTGCAGATGCAACCATCGGTGGAATGACATCAACTGGCGCCGCTGGCACAACAACAGTTCGTTATGGATCGATGCGTGAGAATGTTTTGAAGTTAACTGCCGTCCTTGCAGATGGAACAATTATTCATGTAGGGCGTGAAACAAGAAAATTATCTGCAGGATATGACTTAACTCGTCTGATTGTCGGTTCTGAAGGGACACTCGCAATCGTTACTGAAATTACTCTACGAGTATTTGGTATTCCAGAGAAGATGGCTGCAGCAGTCTCCCGCTTTCCAACTCTTGCAGATGGAGTGCAAGCAGCAATTGCGGTTGTGCGATCCGGTGTTGCTATCGCACGCTGCGAATTTTTAGATGCTCAGTGCATTAAGAATGTAAATGCTCACGATGGATTAGATTTAGAAGAAGCACCTACATTGCTCTTTGAGTTTCATGGAAGTCCGCGCAGTGTTGAAGAAGATGCGCAAGTCGTTCAAGAAATTGCTGCAGAGTTTGGCGGAACAAACTTTGAATGGACTTCGGAAGAAGGTGCACGTCGTAAGTTATGGCAAGCACGTCACAACGCCTATTGGGCAGGAATTTCTGCGCACCCAGGCAAGCGTGCAATAAGCACCGATGCAGCCGTGCCACTTTCTAAATTGGCTGATGCTGTTGCACTGACTGAAAAAATTCTTAGCCAGAGTCCATTTCCATTCTCAATTCTTGGACACGTTGCAGATGGAAACTTTCACGCCTTCATCATCACTGATCCCAATAAGCCAGAGGAGTTGCCGGCTGTTCGCGAGCTGACTCATCACATGACCGATGCGATTATTGACATGGGTGGAACCTGCACGGGCGAGCATGGAATCGGTGCTGGCAAGATTTCATCCCTTGAAAAAGAGGCGGGCCCAGGCTCAATGGCTGTGATGGCCTCGATCAAAAACGCCCTCGACCCCAAGGGCATTTTGAACCCGGGCAAAATCTTTCACTAGACACCCTTGACGGGGGTGGGGGCGGCACCTAATATCCCTACTTGTATACAAGCTGGAATACGAAAACGGGTAGATGAGGGATTAGGGAGAGTCGGGTGTACCAAAAGCGGGAGATAGACCAGAGCAGTATTCGTGATCAGTATTTAATTGCGCAGGTTCAACGTGAGATCGCATCCGTTGTTGGACCAGAGAATGTAAATACCGATGCAACATTGCTACACGAACAATCTGCGGATTGGTCTTGGATTTCGCAATACCTCAAATACAAGTCTTTGCCTGTGCCAACTGCAGATATTTATGTCCGTCCAGGTACTGCAGAAGAAGTTGCAGAAGTTTTGCGCATCGCATGCGAATACAAAATTCCAGTTGTGCCACGTGGTGGCGGTTCAGGTACACAAGGGGGAACATTTGCGATCTATGGGGGTATCGCAATGGACCTTCGCCGACTCAACAAAGTTTTACATATCGATGAAGTATCAATGGTTGTTACAGCAGAGGCTGGAATTGAAGGACCAGAGCTTGAGAAAATTCTTAATGCAAAAGGTTTAACAATGCCGCACTATCCGGGTTCATTTCACTTCGGTGCAACACTTGGTGGTTATTTGGCTGCACGCGGTTCTGGCGTTGTTTCTACTAAATACGGAAAAGCAGAAGATTTAGTTCTGCAACTAGAAGCTGCTGTTCCACCAGGAAAACTCATTGAAACTATGAAGGTTCCAAACCATGCATCAGGTCCTGGAATTATGCAGGCCATTGTTGGTTCAGAAGGAACACTTGGAATTATCACTAAGGCATCAATGCGCATCGAGAGAATTCCGGAGTCAATGGAGTTTCTTTCATATGGATTTAAAAACATTTCTGAAGGCATTGAAGCCGCTCGTCGCATCATGACTGATCGTTGGCGTCCAGCTGTTATTCGTTTATACGATGAAGCAGACAGCGCGAAACTCTCTTCATGGCTTAATTTAGGTGTTGAAGGTGTGCTTCTAGTCATCATGTGTGATGGAACAAAAGCACTTACCGCTCTAGAGAGTGCAGAGATTGCAAAGCTGTGCGAAGCAGTTGGCGGAAAGTCATACGGTCCTGAAATCGGAAAGATGTGGTGGGACGGAAAGTATGAACCATTTAAGCATGGCAATATTCCGGCGCCGCCTCAGATCTTTGGAACAACAGATACATGCGCTCGCTTTGAAGATTTAGAGAAAATTTATTGGGCAAAGAAGAAAGTTATCGAAGAAGGTTTCGCTGAATACAAAGCACGTTACACCGCACACTTTTCACACTGGTTCCCTTGGGGCGGAATGATTTACGACCGCTTCTATATTGATAATGGACCAGAAGATCCACAAGAAGCTATTGCTCTTCACGACCGAGTTTGGGATGCTGCGATTAAGGCCAGCCTCGATAACGGGGGTTCATTAAATGAACACCACGGTGTCGGGTTAAAGCTCGGGCGCTTCATGCGAGTACAGCATGGCGCCGCATTTGATTTACTCCTTGGAGTAAAAGACGCGTGGGATCCGGATGGAATCCTGAATCCAGGAAAACTTGGATTCGGTCCTCCGAAGAACGGGCGTTACTAGTAACCCTCTGATTCTTTTCGAAAGGAGAATCATGCATCTATCAATGCATAACTGGATGCGCGCAGAACCTATTAAGGTGACAATCGCGCGTCTGGCTAAATATGGCTACAAGAGCATCGAGATCAGCGGTGAACCAGAGCAATTCGGACTCAATGGCAGTAAGGACACCAAGAAACTTCTTGATGACCATGGTCTTAAGTGCTGGGGTTCTGTAACTCTCATGCTTGGCGAGAGAAATCTCGTTGCAGCAGATCCAGGACAACGTGCCAAGTCAGTGCAGTACACAAAAGACTGCATCACTATGGTTAAAGAACTCGACGGATATGAAATGACAATTGTTCCTGCAACAGTTGGAAAAATTGTTCCTGATGCCACACCTGATGAGGAGTGGAAGTGGGCTGTTGAGTCAATGAAAGAAATTTATGAGCACTCAGAAAAAGCTGGTATTCGCTTAGCAATTGAGCCACTCAATCGCTTCGAAACATATTTCCTCAATCGCGCAGAGCAAGCAATGGCTCTGGCTGAGGCAACTGGCCCAAACTGCGGTGTATGTCTTGATGCATTCCATATCAACATCGAAGAAGCAGATCTATACGAAGCTATTCGCAGCACAAAGGGTCGCCTGACCGACTTCCACGTAGCTGAGAACAATCGTATGCCTGCAGGTCACGGTGACTATGACTGGAAGAAACTCATCGACACACTTAAGAGCATTGGTTATGACGGCGCACTCACAGCTGAGTTCGTTGCTCCAATCGATCGCACTCCTGCTAACCACTACAAGAATGCTTTGGAAACAAACTTCGATAATGTGGATATCAGTCCAGAACAACTTAAGTTCATCATTGATCACGGTTCAAGCATTCTTACAGAATCGTTCTATGACTGGCTGGTTGAAGAGAACGCTAAGCATTTGCTTCCTTTGATCTAATTATCGTGAGCAAATCCGTTCTCATCATTGCCACTTTAGATACTAAAGGTCCTGAAGCGGCTTACATTCGTGATGGTTTAAACCGTCTCGGAATTAAGACGACTGTGATTGATACAGGAATTCTGGGTGAACCACTCGGAATTACACCTGATATTTCTCACGAGGATTTAGCAATCTTTGGCGGTATCACTCTGCACGAGTTACAGAATTCTGGAACTCGCGGGCGCGCAGTGGAACGAATGAGAACGTTTGTAATCGAGAAAGTAAAGGAACTCCATTCCAAGGGGGAAGTCCTCGGCGCCATCGGTATCGGTGGCGCTGAGGGCTCCGTAATGGGAGCCGGCGCGCTAATGAGTTTACCTATCGGTGTTCCGAAATTAGTTTTATCGCCCATTGCATCTGGTCGTCACGAATTTGGTCCACTTGTTGGAACTAGTGACATGTTAGTGATGCACACAGTGATTGATATTTTAGGTTTAAACCATATTTCAAAGACTATTTATGACAATGCAGTTGCTGCAATGGCCGGACTTGTAAATCACGGTCACGAATTAACAGTGCCACCAGCTGGCAGCAAATATGTCGCAGTCACAATGCTAGGAAACACAACGACAGCTGTGATGGCGCTACAAAAAGAGTTAGAAAAATCAGGATTTGAAGTTGTTACATTCCATGCAAATGGAGTTGGCGGACCTGCGATGGAAGAACTCGCAGAAGCAGGCCAATTCGTCGGCGTTATTGATTTCACTCCATCTGAAATTGTTGGCACTCTCGTAGGTGGAATTCACTACGGCGGACCACGTCGCATGAAGCGCGTTGGCCCATTAGGAATTCCACAAATACTCGTGCCTGCATGTGTTGATTTCTCCGTGCATCACACATCTTCTATTTCAGATGAGTTTAAGAATCGTCCAATTTATGATCACAATCCAGAGTTCGCTCTTGCTCGTTGCACAAAAGAAGAGATGGGCACAATAGGTGCCTATTTTGCCGAGTGTGCCAATACATCAGTTGGTCCAGTTGAAATAGTGATTCCTGGAGAGGGATATTCAATTCCTAATGTTCCAGGCGGTGTTTTCTGGGACCGTGATGCAGATGCGACATTTGAAGCAGCGCTTATGAAAAACATCAACCCTGAGATTCCGGTTGAGAAATTACCTTTGCATGCTAACTCGGATGAGTTTGGCATTGCAGTTGCACAACGTTTTCTATCACTTATCAGCGTAAGAGAAAAATAAGCCAAAGGAGCAGAGATGACCAGTTACATAACACCCCCAAGAAAAGTTCCACATATCACAACGGGGGATGACGCCTTCCGCAATAAGTTCCGCTCATGGAACATTGCTGATCTCTCTTATGTAGACATCAATGAGTATCTTGCAGAAAAAGATGTCGTAATTGTTCCAATGGCGAGTACCGAACAACATGGACCTCACTTGCCGCTGTACACCGACACAATTACTGCAGTTGAAGTCTCTGCACGCGTTTCAGAACAAATTGGAATCTTGCATACTCCACCAATTTGGACAGGTTATTCACCGCAGCATATGTACGGACCGGGACAAGGTCGCGGAACAATCACTGTTCGCGCCGAGACCCTCAATAACTTGATGTATGACGTCGCACGTTCATTGATTCACCATGGCTTTAATCGAATCATCTTCGTAAACGGTCACGGTTCAAACATTAAAGTTGTAGATCCTGTACTACGTAAATTGCGTTATGAAACAAATGCATTAATTGGTTTCGTAAAGCCATACATGGAGCGCTACACAGGAATTCTTGCTGGCTTGATGGAAAACCCACCTGAGGAGACTCCAGGATGGCACTCAAGTGAGCTCGAAACTTCTCAGGATATGGCGTGGAATGACAATCTAGTTCGGATGGAACGCGCAGTAGATACACGTGCTCATACTCCAGCTTTCTTACCTAAGTCATTTTCAAAAGATGACGGTATGCCAGATGTGGAGTTCGAGGGATATCAGTACTTCCAATTCCCTATGGATCACCACGAGTTCGTTGAAAATGGAATCATCGGCAACCCAATGCGCGCTACAAAGGCGAAGGGTGAAGAGGCGTTCCATCGCTACAGCACTCACGTGTCAAAGGGTGTTCTTGAATTAATGAAGGTTCCTGTTAACGTTAAGAACAGAGAGTTTATTAATCGAGTTTGATTGAACGTACAAGTTAATTAAGGGAGACCTGTCATGG
>JAPOHK010000146.1 GCA_029979485.1 Candidatus Planktophila limnetica | reverse complement strand
GGAGTAGCGGCTGCTGAACTTGGTTACTTAGCTGGCGCCGATCGCATCGAAGGAACCCTCTTTGGAAATGGCGAACGCACAGGAAATGTTTGTCTTGTAACACTCGGCCTTAACTTAGTTAGCCACGGAATTGATCCAATGATTGATTTCACAAACATTGATGAAGTTCGTCGCACTGTTGAGTACGCAAACCAACTTCGTGTTCCTGAGCGCCATCCATATGGCGGCGACCTTGTATTTACTGCATTCTCTGGGTCGCACCAAGATGCAATTAAGAAAGGTTTTGAACACTTAGAACGCGATGCAAAAGCTGCTGGAAAGCACGTTGATGAATTCACATGGGCTGTTCCCTATTTGCCAATTGATCCAAAAGATATTGGTCGCTCATACGAAGCTGTGATTCGTGTTAATTCGCAATCTGGCAAGGGTGGCGTTGCATACATGATGAAAAATGAACACCATCTGGATCTTCCACGTCGCTTACAAATTGAATTTAGTCGTGTTGTTCAAGCAATGACCGATGAACAAGGCGGAGAAGTAACTGCAGAGCAATTGTGGAACGTATTTGAAGATGAATACTTGCCAACGCAAGATGCTCCATGGGGTCGCTTTAGATTAAAAGGTCTCTCACAAACTTCTGTGCTGGATGAAGATGTAAATCTTGAAGTAACTCTTCTTGATCGCGGTGAAGCCAAGAAGTTAACTGGCACTGGCAACGGACCAATTGCAGCATTTTGTAACATCCTGCAGGCATATGGTGTTGACGTAAAGGTTCTGGATTATTTCGAGCACGCACTTTCAGCAGGTGGAGATGCATCAGCTGCGGCATACCTTGAGTGCTCAATTAGTGGCGAAACCTTCTGGGGTGTTGGAATTGATCCAAACACCACAACGGCATCACTTAAAGCCGTCGTGTCTGCAATAAATCGCGCAATTAGATAGTTGCCACCAGTACCTTTACCTGCATGAGCCTGTACCGCGATGAAGCAATCATCTTGCGCACGCAGAAATTAGGCGAAGCAGATCGCATCATCACAATGCTTACTCGCGAACACGGACGTGTGCGCGGAGTCGCAAAAGGCGTTCGTCGCACAATGTCTAAATTCGGTGCGCGCCTCGAACCAGGCAGCCATGTTGATATTCAAATGCACATTGGAAAAACTTTTGACACAGTTACACAAGTTGAAGCCTTAAGAAATTACGGCGAGGCGATCACAGATGATTATCAGCGCTGGACTATTGCCTCAGCGATTTTAGAAACTTCTGAACGTTTTACGGCGCAAGAGCGCGAACCTGCAGTACAAGAGTTTCACCTAGTCGTTGGTGCGATGAAAGCACTCTGCGATGATCGCTATGACCCAGCCCTTGTTTTAGATGCGTTCTTATTGCGCTCTCTTGCACTCGGCGGATATGCACCATCAATGACTGATTGTTCTCGGTGCGGAACACCAGGACCACACAGGTACTTCTCTCTTGTTGGTGGCGGATCTGTATGTCTTGAATGTCGCCCATCTGCATGTGCAACGCCACAACCAGAAACTCTTGAATTAATGGCAGCTCTATTAAGTAGTGATTGGGAGAGCGCCAATAAGAGTGAAGCAAAAAATCGTCGTGAGGCTAGTGGATTAATCGCTGCTTATTTACAATGGCACCTTGAACGCGGATTGCGTTCACTACCAATTGTGGAGCGCGTATGAATATCCCAGAGCACGTTGCAATCGTTATGGATGGCAATGGTCGATGGGCTAAAGAACGCGGTTTACCAAGAACAAAGGGTCACGAAGCAGGAGAAGCCGCGCTCTTTGATGTAGTAGAAGGTGCAATCGAATACGGTGTTAAAGAAATAAGTGCGTATGCATTTTCGACAGAGAATTGGCGCAGATCCCCTGAAGAAGTGAAGTTCTTGATGGGTTTTAATCGCGATGTTATTAGGCGCCGGCGAGATGAGATGAATGCAATGGGCGTTCGTGTGCGCTGGGTTGGAAGACCAAAGAGATTGTGGTCAAGTGTGATTGCAGAGCTCGAAGAAGCAGAAGAGCTAACAAAGAAGAATAAAACTCTTACTTTGAATATGTGCGTCAATTACGGTGGTCGCTCCTAGATTGTTGATGCGGCTACCGAGCTAGCCCGCGATGTTAAGCGGGGCAAAATCAAGGCTGATGCAATTTCTGAAAAAACATTTGCTAAGTATTTAGATTCACCGACTATGCGCGATGTGGATTTGTTCTTGCGTTCATCCGGTGAACAACGCACAAGCAATTTCTTGCCTTGGCAGAGTGTTTATGCGGAGATGGTTTTTATGGATGTTTTGTGGCCAGATGTAACTCGCAAAACTCTTTGGAAAGCTATTGAGGAGTACAACAAACGCGATCGAAGATTCGGAAAAGCTTAAGAATTCGCTACTACCAACCACATGATTATTACTCCACATGTGGTTGCGGCCAGAGTCCATCTTGATGGATGACGAGAGTGTGCTTCAGGCAAAATATGTGAAGTTGCAATATAAATAACAAAACCAGTAAACAGCGCTAGATATAGAGCCATCCATG
>JAPOHK010000162.1 GCA_029979485.1 Candidatus Planktophila limnetica | reverse complement strand
CGCAAGACGCGCACAATCAATAATTCTTGTATTTTACTCAACCGAAAAGGTTATGAAGCTCCAGGATTTACTGGATCATTTGGATGCGTTCTACATCATTTAGCGGTCAAGGAAAATCTTCACTTTGTAGAAACCAAACCTGATGTGTGTTGGCAGTTACCAATTCGCAGAAGTTTTGAAACTCGTGAAGTTGGAGAGCGCGAATACTCTGTCACTGTAATTGGAGAATACGAACGCCTTGGTTGGGGCGATGGTGGAGAAGATTTTGATTGGTACTGCACCAGCAATACAGATGCACATGTCGGAACTAAGCCTGTGTACATTTCAAATCGAGCAGAATTAGAAAAATTAATGGGAAGAGACGCTTATAAAATTTTGGCTGATCTCTGCGACCGACGTATGGAAGGTATCCGCGCAGCCCAAGCACGCTCACTTCCACTCTTTGTTATTCAACATCCAGCAACTGTTGCCGCCGGCAAATAGTCGCATCTCTGCCCTAACCTACATCCATGGCTAAGGCTGAAAAAGATCCATTCCGCTGTTTTGAATGTGGCTGGACTTCCCAAAAATGGGTTGGTCGCTGCGGTGAATGTCAGGCATGGGGCACTGTTGAAGAACTCGCTGCCCCTAAAAAACTTTCACTCGTTGCAGGATCTGTTACCTCCAAAGCAACTCCAATTGCAGAAGTTGATTTAGCTGCAGCAAGCGCTCGCGCAACTGGTGTCACTGAATTAGATCGCGTACTTGGTGGAGGGCTCGTTCCTGGTGCCGCAATTTTATTAGCAGGCGAACCTGGTGTTGGAAAATCTACTTTGCTCTTATCGGTTGCAGCAGAGACTGCTGCCAAAGGAATCACTGCGCTCTATATCTCTGGAGAAGAATCCGCGCCTCAAGTCCGCCTTCGCGCAGAACGAATCAAAGCCATAGATCCAAAATTATTTTTAGCTTCTGAAACCGACCTCGGTGCTGTAATCGCACATATTGATGCAGTCAAGCCCGAACTACTCATTATCGACTCAGTTCAAACTATTGGATCCACAACTGCAGATGGCGCACCCGGTGGAGTCACACAAGTGCGAGAAGTTGCTGGAGCTCTCATTCGAATCTGTAAAGAACGCGATATCACTTTGCTGTTAGTTGGACATGTGACCAAAGATGGTTCGATTGCAGGACCTCGTTTACTCGAGCACATCGTTGATGTAGTTCTCCAATTTGAAGGCGAGCGCCATTCCAGACTTCGATTAATTCGGGCGATCAAAAATCGATTCGGAGCAAGTGATGAAGTTGGCTGTTTCGATTTAAGCGATTCAGGTATTGAAAGTGTGCTCGACCCAACTGGTTTATTCACTTCGCGTCATACCGAACCAGTTCCTGGAACCTGTGTCACAGTCACGCTTGAAGGACGGCGACCACTGCTTGCTGAAATACAAGCGCTCGTTAGCGCAGGTCGCGAAAATGATTTTGGAAATGCGCGGCGAGTAACAAGTGGCATTGATTCTGCCCGAACTTCTATGACACTAGCTGTGCTTGAACTCCGTGCCAATATACGAGTCGGTGGT
>JAPOHK010000159.1 GCA_029979485.1 Candidatus Planktophila limnetica | reverse complement strand
GCAATGCAGGATGAAACTTTTGGTCCAACTATTATCATCAACCGCGTGAAGCATGTGGATGAAGCAATTCTTCTTTCTAACGCATCTCGCTATGGTCTTGGTGCATCTATTTGGTCAAAGCGTCAGGGCAAAAAAATTGCAGCTCAACTTCATTGTGGAATGGTTGCAATTAACTCAACAATTTCTTTTGCAGCAGTTGCCTCAGTTCCATTTGGCGGCGTGAAAGATAGTGGTTATGGACGTATTCATGGACCTGAAGGAATTTTAGAGTTTACATACGCGCGCACAATTGTCCGTGCACGTTTTCAATTGCCAGTTGCATTCACAAGCTTTAAGCGCACTGCTGGCAACGATAAGTTGATTATTAAATTAACTAAGTGGCTCAACGGCCGCTTCGGTTAATTAAAATCTAAAAAACTAGTATCTTCTAATATCTGGGCGCATTTCTAGTACGTTCAATACGCGGTTTTCTATCTCCACGTTTTGCCCAACATGCGTTATGCCAATGTCGTCGACCATCTTCATCACCTTCGAGCCAAGCAACAGTGTGCGGTGTTGCCATTGGAATCATTTGATCACAGCCAGGACATCTATACGGTTTGTTTGAAGATGATCCTGTGATCTTGCGAACTACATAAGAACCTTCTGTGTGTTCTTCAATACTTTGATTAGAAGTTGCGATGTCGCGATCTTCACTCTTTGGCCGCTTGTTTTTGGGATAATTCCTACGCGGGCTCATGTTCCTATTTTCTCGCACTTTTGACTTAATTGTGGCAAGGTAGCCGTATGAACGTCATTGAAGTTCAAGGATTACGTAAATCTTATGCTGATACAAAGGCTGTAGATGGCATAGATCTCACAATATCCGAGGGAGAAATCTTCGCCCTTCTTGGACCAAATGGCGCGGGCAAAACAACTACGGTTGAAATCCTTGAGGGGTTTCGAAAAGCTGATTCAGGTTCTATTTCAGTTCTAGGTTTTGATCCCTCAAGTCGCGGAGTCCAATCGCGAGTCTGGCGCAATCGAATTGGAATTGTGTTGCAATCGACTTCAGATGCTGGCGACCTTAGTGTGCAGGAAACTCTCTCGCACTTTGCAAAGTACTACTCCACTCCGCGCGATGTTGACGAAGTAATTAACTCAGTTGGATTAGATGATAAGCGTGGCGCTCTGATTCGCACGCTATCTGGCGGTCAACGTAGGCGATTAGATGTTGGCCTAGGAATTATCGGATCCCCAGAACTTCTGTTTTTAGATGAGCCAACAACTGGTTTTGATCCAGAAGCACGACGTGCTTTTTGGGCTTTGATTCAGAGTCTGCGCGAGGGTGGGACAACAATTTTGTTGACTACTCATTACCTTGATGAAGCAGAAGCACTTGCAGATCGTGTGGCCGTTATTGCTCGTGGAAAAATCCTAGAAGTATCAACACCGACTCAATTAGGTGGGCGTGCATCTGCAAAAGCCCGAGTTCAGTGGAAATCTAATGGAGTTATTCAAGAGGAGCTAAGTGATAACCCGACTGATGTGGTCCGTCGATTAGCAGCGCAATATTCAGGTGAGATTCCAGAGTTACAAGTTTTACGTCCATCACTTGAAGATATTTATCTCTGCATGATTGGAGAAAAATAAGTGAGTGCTAATAAATCTTTGCCGACAACAATAGCTTTAGGTATAGCTCGTGGTGGTTTAGAGATTAGACAGTTTATGCGCCAACGCGAATCAGTTGTATTCACTTTGGCATTTCCAATTATTTTGCTAGCAATCTTTGGCTCTGTCTTTAAAACAACTTTGGCTGAAG
>JAPOHK010000048.1 GCA_029979485.1 Candidatus Planktophila limnetica | reverse complement strand
GCTTTTCAAGTCTTGCTTACACTCGCAAAAATTTTAGATGTTTCGATTGGCGCAGCCTTGAGTGGCGGTTCGCTCCGTTCTTTTCTCTTTCAAATTGAGCTCGGCCAATATTTACTGGCGCAGTTAATCTTGATTGCTTTGGCAACCATCATGGTTCGCATAGTTAAATCTGTATTAGCTGCAACGGTAACGCTACTCATATCGCTTGTTGCACTTATTGCGCCGGTGTTTCAAAGTCACAGTGCATCAAGTGGTTCACACCAATTAGCGATTGGTTCACTCGTGGTGCATGTAGCAGCGCTTGCACTCTGGATAGGTGGAATTTTTGCGCTCATAGTTCTTAACGATGAAGGCCGAAAAATAGCGTTACCTCGTTTTAGCCAGATGGCGCTCTGGGCAGCGATTGCAGTCGTCGTAAGTGGAGCAATAAATGCTTGGGTGAGACTTAATTTTCAGGCTGCATGGTCGCATGCATATGCGCGGATTGTGATCATCAAGATTGTGCTTACTTTAATTCTTATTTATTTAGGTTGGTGCAATCGTCGACAATTGGCTAACTCAGATACTTCAGGGCTGAAATTAATTACGCGTATTGTTGCTGTGGAAGCAGTTCTGATGAGTGCACTAGTTATCTTGGGAAGTTGGCTGTCACAACTAGATCCGCCGACACGTTCGACTGTAGATCTTTCAGCAGCGACAGCCATTGTTGGATTTCCAACACCTGCAACACCTACCATCGGGCGCATTCTCTGGGCATATCAACCAGATGCTTTGATACTCGGCATCTGCATACTTCTTGTTGCTCTCTACATCAAGGGTGTTGTTGTCTTATCTAGACGCGGAGATAAGTGGCCGGTTGGACGTACTGTTTCGTTTGCATGTGCCATTGCTTCCGTTGATTTTGCAACAAGTGGTGGACTTGGTGTTTATGCAATGTTTTCATTTCAGTATCACATGATTGCTCACATGGTGCTAGGAATGATTGCTCCAATATTCTTTGTTTTAAGCGCCCCGATTACTTTGGCGCTTCGATCGCTGCCACAAGGAAGAACTCCTGAAGAAGATGGAGTTCGAGCCATGTTGATTTCATTTCTTCACTCACGCTATTCAGCAGTGCTTACAAATCCACTCACTGCGCTAGCACTTTTTGACGGATCTCTCTTCGTTCTCTACTTCACGGATTTGTTCGGAAATTTGATGACATCACACGCAGGTCATCTCTTCATGAATATTCATTTCCTTTTAGTTGGCTTCCTGTTTTTCCATATCATTATTGGCATCGATCCGAATCCGAGAAAAGTTCCGCACATTGTTCGAATCGTGATGCTCTTTGCGGCGATGAGCATCCATGCATTCTTTTCAATAGCACTCATTTCATCTACAACTCTTATTGATGGCGGTTTTTATGCCTCGTTAAAGACTCCATGGCTGACCGATTTGCTCGCAGACCAGAATGCTGCGGGATCAATTGGATGGGCAATGGGTGAGATTCCAATTATTTTGGCGCTGATTGCAACGTTTATTCAGTGGATGAGAGCGGATAAACGAGAGACCAAGCGGATAGATCGGAACGAAGCACGCTTAGCAGCGATGGGTGAGCCGGATGAACTCGCGCAATACAATAACTATCTGGCACAGTTGCAACGTAGAACTGAAAAGGAGGGTAGCTAATGAGTTTAGAAAATCTCTTTACCCTGCCTTCTGAATATAACGATTTACGAGACAGTGTTCGTGCGCTGTGTGAAAAGGAAATTGCGCCTCATGCACATGCAGTAGATGCTGATCATCGATATCCGCAAGAGGCTCATGATGCGCTTACTAAAGCTGGGCTCTTTGCCGCACATGTACCGACAGAATTTGGTGGCGATGGTGCAGATGCACTTGCAGCATGTTTAATCATTGAAGAAGTGGCGCGAGTATGTGCATCTTCATCGCTTATTCCAGCAGTTAATAAATTGGGCTCACTTCCACTTATTTTGAGTGGCAATAAAGAGCAGAAAGAACGCTGGCTCAGACCGCTAGCAAAAGGAAAAGGATTCTCATATTGTCTTTCAGAATCTGAAGCCGGTTCTGATGCATCTGCTTTGAAAACTAAAGCAGAGCGCAAAGGCGATGGCTGGGTTATCAACGGCAGCAAGAAGTGGATTTCAAACGCTGGAGTCTCTGAGTTCTACACAGTAATTGCCCAAACAGATCCATCACTTGGTTCTAAAGGAATCACTGCTTTTGTTATTGAAAAATCTGATCCTGGCGTCTCCTTTGGTGCACCTGAAAAGAAGATGGGTTTCCGCGGATCTCCAACGCGCGAGGTCTACTTTGACAACGTGGAAATCGGAGACGATCGCCGCATCAGCGAAGTTGGCAAGGGCTTTGCGCTTGCGATGGATACTTTGGATCACACCAGAATCACTATTGCTGCACAAGCTCTTGGGATCGCACAAGGTGCCCTTGATACAGCTAAAAAATATTCTCACGAGAGAAAACAATTCGGCAAAGAGATTTTTGATTTTCAAGGTGTGCAATTTATGTTGGCCGACATGGCAATTGCCGTCGAAACTGCTCGCCAGATTACTTATGCTGCTGCAGCTAAAAGTGAGCGCATGGATAAGGATCTCAAATTCTTCTCTGCTGCCAGCAAGACCTATGCCACAGATGTAGCCATGAAAGTCACGACTGATGCCGTGCAGATTTTGGGTGGATATGGATACGTTTCAGACTATCCAGTCGAACGAATGATGCGCGATGCCAAATTAACTCAGATTTATGAAGGTACCAATCAAATTCAACGAATCGTGATTGCGCGCAATCTTCCTTAATTTTTTTAAAAGCGCGTGACTAAATCAGGTGTTGCTGCAGCACGAAGTGGGATATCCCAAGGTTCGCGCGGTAAATCCTCGCTCGAAATTTCATCTGGATGAATGAGGCCGATGGTAAATGCACTGGTCTTTGCCAAAGCTCGGTCGTAATATCCGCCACCTTGCCCTAGACGATAACCACTTCGGTCAATACGCAATGCAGGAACCACAATCACTTCAATTGCATCAAGGTCGCTAAACGAATCACCAATGGGTTCTTCAATATTTTTATTTCGAGAAAATGCGGATTCATCACCATTCCATTGGACCCATTCAATGGAATCGCCAGACATTCGAGGAAGCAATAAAGTTTTTCCATCCAGAATTAGTTTTCGGTTGAGCGCTTGTGTATCTGGTTCGACTCCGTATGACCGATAACTAGCAATGACGGAGGCACTCTCCAACTCTTTTATTGTTGCCAAAAATTCAAAGCTGTGTTCGATGTAACGCGCATTACGTTCGCGACGATAGCGGGTACGAAGCGCTGTTTTTTCTTCGCTGATACCCATGTAAATCCCCTCGAAGTGCACGCTCTGCAAGTAAGGTTAGAGATTATGTCAGAACGTGCACGCGTCGATGAAGTATTGACTGCTTTACTCGAGCTTTGTAAACCACTCGAGCATTTTGATATGCCTTTGCTCGATGCGCATGATGCCACTCTCGCTGAAGACATCTATGCGGGTGAGCGGTTGGTAATGAAAGCTGGAACTCGTATCCGAGCAACGCAAATTGGTTTAGCTGCATCGATTGGTCTTGATCATCTACCTACTAGACCGCATCCACGCGTTGTCGTGATTTCAGCTGGGCCGGATTTAGTTGAGCCTGGTTTGCCACTCAAATCCGATGAAGAGTATGAAACAAATTCGTGGCTACTTACTACCGCTGTGCGAGAAGTTGGCGCTGTGGCTTATCGAGTTCATTCAATTCCAGATGATGAAGATGAACTGCAGGGAGTGATTGAGGATCAACTCGTTCGCGCCGATCTCATCATTATTAGCGGAGAACGCCACGATGATTCCTTTGATTTGATTACTCGTACTTTGCAGCGAATCGGCGAGATCAGCACAGTTGAAATCGCTATCGAATCTAGTGGTCGCCACAATTATGGGGTTATCGGCCCAGATAAAACTCCTGTCGTTACTTTGCCAGGAGATCCCATCGCTGCTTACATTTCTTTTGAGTTACTTATTCGCCCCATGATTCGCACCATGCTTGGAACTGCCAATATTCACCGGCCATCGGTCAAAGCAAAATTAGAGAAAGCACTTTCTTCATCAGGTGGAATGCGTTCATATGTGCGTGCAGTATTAAGTGCAGATGGAAAATCTGTGTCACCGTTAAGTTCACAGGATGAACAAGCAACGTTATCGGATGCAAATTGCTTCATTGCAGTGCCTGAGGGTGAAACTAAATTGGTAGCTGGTACTGAAGTCACCGTCGTTGTACTTGAACGCCGATATCTCTAGCTATGTGGCCGGTCGTGCTTCACGGTGACGAAATTATTCTTCGTCCTGCACGGTTACGTGACCAGAGAAAATGGGCTCAGGTTCGATCAGAGAATAAGGAGTGGCTCACTCCTTGGGAGGCAACGCTTCCTCATGTTCCAGCAGGATCTCCAGCAAGCGAGTTTGTTTCCAAGCGCCCATCATTTTTCGCAATGGTGGGAGCACTTAATCGTGAAGCAAGAGCAGGGCGTTCCTATTCATTCCTCATCTGGCATGGAAAGAACCTCATTGGGCAAATCACTATGGGGGGAGTTATTTACGGCGCACTGCGCGGTGCGCATATTGGATATTGGATTGATCGCAATTATGCAAACCGCGGATTTACAACCCAATCGGTTGTCCTAGTAACAGAGTTCGGTTTTGCTCAACTTGGGCTACATAGAATTGAAATCAATCTGCGCCCTGAAAATGGTGCATCGCGCAGGGTGGCAGAAAAAGCTGGTTATACATTTGAAGGTGAGCGAAAGGCTTATTTACATATAGATGGGGGATGGCGCGACCATCTCTGCTTCGTTAAGTACAACCATTTGATTCAGTAAACCCCTTGGAAATCCCCTAAATTTATAGGGGGCTCCCTTAACCTTTACCCACCATGGCAACGGGAATAATTTATTTGGCAATCGCTGGAATGTGGGTTGCCTATTTCCTTCCCCGTTGGCTTCACAACAAAAATGAATTTTCTGGCAAGAGTGTTGAACGTTATAAAAGTGCGTTGCGCGTTGTTGCAAGTACAAATACATCTAATCCCTCTCATGCTGATGAGATTTTCACCGACGTAAATCGGATGGGTCGTGTTGCTCAACAAATTTTGAGACGCAGAATTATTTTTTCTCTCATTATTCTCACATTGATACTCACAACGGTAGGTGCAATCATGAAAACATTTGCTTACATTGCTATAGCAATCCCAGCGACAGCACTTCTTATATATGTCGCCTACGTTCGTCGCCATATCAATCACGAAAAGATTCAGCGCCGCCGCATGGATCAACTCCATCGCACAACAGAGGGAGTTTCACATACTAATTTGGCGGATGTCGTTGGATCACACGCTCACCATGATCCCGTGGTAAATCAAGAACATTGGGTTCCGCTTTCTGAACGCGAACTTTCAGGAGTTACGCTCCTTCCAAAAGGAACTGCAGAATCACGTGCGCAGTGGCAACCAAATGATGTTCCACTTCCTACCTACGTCAATGCGCCGAAGGCAGTTCCAGCCAAACGCGTTATAGATCTGACTGAACCTGGTAAATGGACAGAAGAACAACAACGTCTTGAGCGCGAAGCGCTTGCAGCAGCTGCTCCTTCCAAGGATGAAATCTTTGATCAGCAGTTAGCTGAAGAAGCGGTTAAGCGTCTGCGCGAATCACGTGCAGCTAACGAATAAACCCTTTAATTTTTAAATCCATTGCGGAAACCACATTCGTGCTTTCCATGCGTCATACGTGATGACATCTCCCAAATAAATCGGCAAAAAGTAGAGAAAATTCAGGAATATTAAGGACAAGCAAGTAATCACAATGATTTTGCCCGCTCTCTGATACCGCGCTAACAATAAGTGCGAGCAGTACACCAGCGCCAAAATAAGAAAAGGTTCAAAGACAATCGCATAAAAAGTGAAGACAGTGCGATTTTGAAAGAAGAACCAAGGAAGATAGCCAGCAATCATGCCTGTCACAATGATTGTTAAAGCAGGATCAAATTGGCGCTTTAGCGCTCCCTTGATCCACATTCCAAAGGAAACTGCGAGTGCTGCAACTCCTAACCACCATAATAGTGGAGTTCCAAGCGCAAGAATTTCTTGCGAACATTGAGATGCACCGCACGTTTTAGGAGTTTCATAAAAGAATGAAGTTGGTCTTCCCATGATGAGCCAACTCCATGGGTTCGCTTCGTAAGGATGCTTCTCAGTCAGAGTCGTATGAAAGTTAAGAATTTGTTGGTGGTAATAAATAAGTGAGGAAAATGGATTCGTTGAATAATCTCGATCCCAACCACGATCTGATGTAAACCAACCAATCCACGAAGTTATATAAGTGATAACAGGAATGATCAGGAATTGAATCACGCGGTGCAAAGTTGGTTTGATGAGTGCAGTTCCACTGTGATGAGTAAAGGCTCGATAGAGCGCAATAACACCGAACGCTGCGAGAAAGTAAAGACCGCTCCATTTCGTGCCAATTGCTAGACCGAGTGCAATTCCAACCCACCAATATTGCTTTCTAATAAAAAAGTATGTTGCTAGCAAAATAAAAAAGGTGAGAAAGTTATCGAGCAGCGCCGTTCGTGAATGAACTAGTGCCAGACCATCAAGTGCCATCAAGCCACTAGCAAGAGCTGCAAGTAAAGGGGACCGAAAAAGCCGCTTCGCAATCATGCCAATGAGGAGAATTGATAGAGAGCCAATAACTGCAGTAGCAATACGCCATCCAAAGCCAGAGTCTCCAAATAACTTGATTC
>JAPOHK010000160.1 GCA_029979485.1 Candidatus Planktophila limnetica | reverse complement strand
GAAATCACAGATCCACTTATCAATGTTGATGAAGTTCGCCGAAAACTCGGAATGGTTTTTCAATCCTTCAACCTCTTTCCACATAAGACAGTCTTAGAAAACATCACACTTGCGCCAATGAAAGTTCAGGGCAAATCACAAGAAGAAGCACGAGATGCTGCCACAGCGCTGCTCTCACGTTTTGATTTAGCCGACAAGGCAGATCAGTATCCAGATCGCTTATCTGGTGGCCAACAACAGCGCGTTGCAATTATTCGCTCTCTCGCCGTAAATCCACGTTTGTTATTACTTGATGAAATTACATCTGCGTTAGATCCTGTTTTAGTAAACGAAGTTCTCAGCATTGTTCGTGATCTTAAGAGCGATGGAATGACAATGGTGCTTGCTACACACGAAATGGGATTTGCCACTCAAGTTGCCGATGAAGTCTGTTTCTTGGAATCCGGAAATATTCTTGAGCGAGGTAGCGCTGCAGCAGTCCTACAAAATCCAACAAATCCGAAGACTCAAGAGTTCTTAAGGCGCGTGCATCAAGCAGGAAGATTGTAAAAACCCTTTTCTTTAAAAAACTTTTTTGGCAAAATATCGGCCGTGAATAGCAAAGACATCTGCCTTTCGATTCTGGACAAAGCAGGCATTGAAGTTAATGGTTCGGCTCCGTGGTCAATTCAGGTGCACAATGAAAAATTATGGGACCGAGTTATCTCACAGCAAACACTTGGTATGGGTGAGGCGTATATGGATGGCTGGTGGGATTGCGAAGCCATGGACCAAATGCTAACACGTCTTTTGGAAATCAATGTTGCGAATGAACTTAAGCCAGGTGTTTCACTTATCGCTCATGCCATTAAATCCACTGTCCTAAATCGACAAACAAAGAGTAAAGCTGCTTCAAATGCAAAGCATCACTACAACATTGGAAATGATTTATATCAACGGATGCTAGATCCCGAGATGGCGTACAGCTGTGCATATTGGGCTGATGCAAAAAATTTAAATGAAGCACAATTAGATAAATTTGATTTAATTGCACAAAAATTACACTTAAAACCTGGAATGAGAATTTTAGATATTGGTTGTGGATGGGGTGGATTCCTGAGGTATGCCGCAAAGAATTACGGAGTAACTGGCGTAGGGATTAGCCCGGCAGATAATCAGATTGCAATTGCTCGTGAGCGAAATGGGAATCTTCCACTTGAATATATTCAACAAGATTATCGAGATCTCACAGGTTCATTTGATCGAATAGTTTCTGTGGGCATGATGGAACATGTAGGACCCAAAAATCTTGGAACTTTTTTTGATAAGTGTATTTCACTACTAAATCCAGACGGAATGATGCTGCATCACACAATTGCATCAAATCTTTCGAAGCACGTTACTGATCAATTCTTCGATAGATACATATTCCCAGGCGGAGTCCTTCCATCACTTGGTCAGATTTCTAGAGCGGTTGAAAAGAAAGTCATAATTGAAGATGTGCATAATTTTGGACCCGACTACGACAAAACTCTTTTGGCGTGGCATAAAAACATCAATAAAAAGTGGAACGAAATTCCTCAGTACGACGAGCGATTCCGTCGCATGTGGAATTACTATCTCCTAAGTTCAGCTGCTGGATTTAGAGCACGAAATATTCAACTTTTACAGGTTGTATTTAGAACATTCTCAGCACGCGGCACATATATAACAGCTCGTTAGAGATAGAATTCGGTCAGAATCGAGGGAATATGTGCTCACAGGTAACTTGTAATACATGCAAAAAACCAACATGGT
>JAPOHK010000149.1 GCA_029979485.1 Candidatus Planktophila limnetica | reverse complement strand
CACTTGATGGAAAGTTATTGCACGGAACTGAAAAAGCAATCGCGATAAAGAAGCTATCCGAAGAGCGTGGTTTTGATTTGGCGGAATGCTTTGGGTATTCAGATAGCCATAACGATATGCCGCTATTGCAGGCAGTTGGAAAACCTTCAGCAATTAACCCCGATGCGGTGTTACGTATTCGTGCACTTGCAGAAGGCTGGCCCATCCACGACTTCAGACGTGCACGTTTTCTCAATAGATTATTAGGTCCTGCAGTCAGTCGCCTGGCAGCTCTTGCTGCGCTTTTATCTCCGCGGCGCTGAAGTACTCAATTAGCGCCGCAACCTAAGAAGCGGCTATCGTTGGCAGGTTATGGAAATTCGCTCTTATGCCGATTATTTGCGCACACTTGATGACGGCGCGCTAGTTTCCATGTTTACCTATCGCCCAGATTTAGTGACTCCAGTTCCACCCGATATCGCAAGTTTGGCAGTGCGCTCATCATCTGCACCGAGTTTGGCACGTGCCGTTGATGCGCTAAACAAGTGGCAATTACAAGTCCTCGAGGTCTGTGCAATTCTTGACGAGCCATTTACCGAGAAAGAAGTTGTTGCACTTACCGATAAATCCTCGCTCTTTGTGATGAAGAATCTCATCGAGCGAGGATTGATCTACGCTGAAAAAGATGGACTTCGTACTCCTGCTACTCTCAAAGAGGTTCTTGGAAATGAAATTGCTGGTCTTGGACCAGCATCCCTTGCCAAATTAAAGTTAAAGGATCTAGATGATGCACCAGCTGCTGCAAAAAAAGTTTTGGAGGCTATGGTCTGGGGGCCACCTCGCGGAACAGTAAGCGACATTAAGAAGCCTAGCTCTGGTGTTGCTTGGCTGTTAGAGCATGGCTTCCTTGTGCCATTTAATCAACAAACCGTTGTTCTTCCTCGAGAGGTCGCAATTTATCTTCGTGGAAATAAGGTTCATAAAGAGCTCGAGCCAATTCCACCAAAAATAATTGGTGACAAACCTAAGGATGTACAGCAAGCAGCAATTGCAAATATTGCGACATTTCTACGTTGGACTGAAGATGTCTTAAATTATTGGGCCCAAGAGCCAGCAACGGCGCTGCGATCTGGTGGACTAGGTATTCGCGAACTCAAAGAGTTGGCGCTGCACTTAGGTGTTGAAGAATCGTGTGCAGCCTTTATCGCCGAGATTTGTTACGTATCAGGTCTACTCACTATTGAAGCAGATGATCAAATTCTGCCAACCCATCAATTCGATATCTGGTTAACTCAGAACGCCTCATATCGCTGGCAATACCTTGCTTCTGCCTGGCTGATTTCTTCACGCTTATCTGGATTAGCTGGTAAAGATGCTGGTAAAAATATTGCACCGCTTGGGCCAGAACTCGATCGCTCAAACGCGGCAACAATTCGTGCACTTACTTTGGAATTGTTGCAACAGAATGATGGCATTGCGCCGAATTTTGAATCTTTGGCTGCTGCTGCACGTTGGCAATTACCAAGCAAGCGCTCTGGTGGATTGCAGCAAGATTATCTCTTCTGGACTTTGCGAGAATGCGAATGGCTCGGCATAACAGGTCAAGGCGTGCTTTCACAGTACGGCGCTGATTTTCTTGCTGGTGGCGACTGCGCAATCATTGATCGAGATTTGCCGAAACCTGTTGATCACATTTTGATTCAAAGTGATAACACTGCCATTGCTCCTGGTCCACTTGAGCATGAAGTCGCACAAGAATTGTCGCTGATTGCTGATGTTGAGTCTCGGGGAAGTGCAACTGTTTTTAGATTTTCAGAAAGCTCGATTCGACGTGGTTTAGATCATGGTCGAACTGGCGATGAAATCACTAAGTATCTGAGCAAGACTTCCAAAACTCCTATGCCCCAGCCGCTTGAGTACCTCATTGCAGATGTTGCAAAGAAACATGGAAAGTTACGAGTGGGAAATACAGCTGCCTTCATTCGCTGCGAAGATCCAGCGCTGATTGCACAAATTATTGGAGATAAGCGACTTGAAGTTTTAAGACTTCGTCGTATCGCACCTGAGGTTTTAGTTTCACACTTTGATGCTGCAGAAACCATGCATGTCTTGAGAAGCTTTGGATATCTGCCTGCTGGAGAAGATTCTGAGGGGCTTTTGCTTAGTGGTCCAAGAGTGCAGCGCGCTCAAGGCAAAGCACGTCCGCCGCGAATTATTGGTGAATACGAAAAACCAGATGAAAATCTCATTCAACTTGCGGTACGTGCGCTACGCACGGGAGAAAAATCGAGTAGACAACAGAGCACCATGCGCAATATTGCAACTGAAGCACTTGGGTCATTACCGAGAACTACTGCCAACGAGACTTTAGAGATGATTAGCGATTTCTTGCAACATCAACCCAACAAATCACTTTCTATTGGATATGCCGATAACAATGGGTTAGTTTCGCATCGAATTATTGATCCACTTAAATT
>JAPOHK010000116.1 GCA_029979485.1 Candidatus Planktophila limnetica | reverse complement strand
GAGTTGTTTTTGATTACCGAATCACTCAATCCATCTTTAGTTGTCAGTGCTGGATTCATGAGAATTTTGGCTCCCGAATACGTTGCTAATTTTAAAGTTATAAATAGTCATCCATCGCTGCTGCCGAGTTTCCCCGGAGCCCATGCTGTGAGAGATGCACTAAAAGCCAATGCGACCGTTACGGGAACCTCTATTCACTGGGTTGATGCGGGAGTGGACACTGGAAAAGTAATCGCATCAAGAGAGGTTCCAATTTTAGTTGGCGATACAGAAGAACTTTTGCACGAGCGTATTAAGATTGTCGAAAGAGGTCTCATCGTGGCGACCATTTCTCAAGTTTTAGATTCCATGGAGACTTCACATGAGTGAGCGTAAGAAAGTTCGCAGAGCTCTTATAAGTGTCTATGACAAAAATCGATTAGAAGAAATAGGAAAATCTCTCAGCACAGCTGGAATAGAAATTCTATCTACGGGTTCAACTGCAAAAACACTTACTGCAGCAGGAATAGCAGTAACGGAAGTGAGTGCGGTTACGGGATTTCCAGAGATCATGGGAGGCAGAGTTAAAACTCTTCATCCGACTATTCATTCAGGAATCTTGGCTGACCAAAATAATTCTGAACACATGGAAGCCATTGAGAAATTGGGTATCAAACCATTTGATTTGATAATTATTAATTTGTACCCATTTGCAGAAACAATAGCTTCAGGTGCATCTTTTTCTGAATGCATTGAGCAAATTGATATCGGTGGACCATCAATGTTGCGAGGGGCAGCAAAGAACCACGGATCAGTCGCCGTAATTTCAAAGACATCACAGTACGATCAATTATTGACCAGCATTGCAGCGGGTGGCTTTACTGCCGAAGAACGCCAACAACTGGCTCTAGAGGTGTTTAGAACAACAGCAGAGTACGACCTAACAATTGCTAATTGGTTAGGTCAAAAATCGCAATCAGAATTGCCTATATGGTTCGGTAAAATTTTTACGCAAGAAAATACTCTTCGATACGGTGAAAATCCGCATCAAAACGCTGCTATCTACCGTGGTGGCTTAGACGGAATTGTTCAATCCAAACAATTACATGGCAAAGAAATGTCATTTAACAACTACACCGATGCAGATGCTGCTTGGAGAGCTGCATTTGATCACTCAGAACCATGTGTCGCCATTATTAAGCACGCTAATCCTTGTGGGATTGCAGTCGGAAAAGATATTGCAACCGCTTATTCAAAAGCACACCAATGCGATCCAGTGTCAGCCTTTGGAGGCGTAGTCGCTGCAAATCAGATCGTGACAACTGAAATGGCTTCTGCTCTTTCAGAGATATTTACGGAAGTCTTAATCGCACCTGGTTATGAAATCGGAGCGCTAGAAATTCTTACTCAAAAACCTTCCATTCGAATTCTTGAGTGCGAATCTACGAAAGCAACGACTATTGAACTTCGCCCAGTAAGTGGGGGAATGTTACTTCAAGATGTTGACGCAATAAATTCTCCCGGAGACTCTTCGTCAACATGGAAATTAGTTGCCGGTAGTTCAGTTAGCTCTGATTGCCTGAAAGATCTTGAATTTGCCTGGCGGGCAGTGCGCGCAGTTAAAAGCAACGCCATACTTTTGGCAAAAGATGGTGCAAGTGTTGGTGTTGGAATGGGTCAAGTAAATAGAGTCGATAGCGCAGAACTTGCGGTAAAACGCGCCGGAAATCGTGCAAAAGGAAGCGTGGCTTCAAGCGATGCATTTTTTCCATTTGCTGATGGTTTACAAATCCTGATTGATGCTGGAATAACTGCAGTTGTTTCACCTGGTGGAAGTGTTCGCGATGACGAAGTCATCGCTGCAGCAAGGGACGCTGGAATTAGCTTGTATTTCACCGGTACACGGCATTTCTCACACGCATAAAACTGAATAAGATAAGAACATGACCGCAACTATTCTCGATGGCAAGGCACTGGCTGCATCAATTAAAAAAGATTTAGCAGCACGAGTTGTAGAGCTCAAGAAAAAAGGAATAACTCCGGGGCTTGGAACAGTTCTAGTTGGCGATGACCCAGGTTCTCATTCTTATGTTGGTGGAAAGCATCGTGATTGCCAAGAAGTTGGTGTTACATCTATTCGCGTTGATCTTCCTGAGAGTGCGTCACAAGCAGATGTATTGGCTGCAATAAAGGATTTAAATAATGCAAAAGAGTGCACTGGTTACATTGTTCAACTTCCTATGCCAAAAGGCATAAACCCACAAGTAATTCTAGAAGCGATAGACCCGTCAAAGGATGCAGATGGATTACATCCCATGAATTTAGGTCGATTGGTTGCGGGATATGATGCACCGCTTCCTTGCACGCCTCGCGGAATTGTTGCACTCTTACAGCATTACAACGTTGCACTAAAGGGTGCAGAAGTGACAGTTATTGGTCGCGGGCTAACAGTTGGACGCCCGTTAGGTTTATTACTTACTCGTAGACAAGAAAATGCAACAGTTACTTTGACGCACACTGGTACAAAGGATTTAGCAATCCATACTCGCAACGCCGATATCGTTGTTGCTGCAATTGGACAGGCACATTTTCTTAATGCTTCAATGATTAAAGAAGGCGCTGCAATTATCGATGTTGGTATTTCGCGAACAGATTCAGGTTTACTCGGGGATGTACATCCAGATGTAATGCAAAAAGCTGGATTTGTTGCACCAATGCCAGGTGGAGTTGGACCAATGACTCGAGCAATGCTTGTAACGAATGTTGTGGACGCGTGTTCTTAGATTCACGAGTTATCAAATTCGCTAGCTACGCATTAGTTGTTGTTGGCGTAATTTTGGGCACCTTAAGTTTTGTGCGATCCGGATCACTCTTGATAGCCCTTGGAACATTAGGCATCGCATTTCCCGCTCGCCATATGCGCACAATTGAGTTCTATTTCCCAGTCGGGATTGCAATAGGGCTCTTTGTCCTGGCAATTTCACTGCCACACGGGTTGTAGAGTTATCTTGATATCAAGGCATTTATTGATCCGATTTTCGAAAGAAGGACGCAGTTCATGGCAGGCAAAGTAACCGTCGTCGGTGCAGGTTTTTATGGTTCAACAACTGCAATGCGATTAGCTGAATACAATATTTTTGACACTGTAGTTCTTACCGACATTCTTGAAGGCAAACCAGAAGGTTTGGCTCTAGACATGAATCAATCTCGATCAATCGAAAGTTTTGAGACAAAAATTATTGGTGCCACAACCAGTGCTGATGGCACAGGTTATGAAGCAACGGCTAAATCAGATGTCGTTGTCATCACTGCCGGATTGCCTCGCAAACCAGGAATGAGCCGCATGGAT
>JAPOHK010000060.1 GCA_029979485.1 Candidatus Planktophila limnetica | reverse complement strand
TCTGCGCTGCCAAAAGGATCACTACTTGTTCTGCGCGCAATCGGGAAAGCCGAGAAAGCACAAACCAACCAAGAGATTTCAGAGATTGTCACCCGCCTTGTTAAGAAATCAAATCAGGCGGCCGCTCAATGAAATTTCTTTTAGTCGCGCCAATTCGTTTTTATCAAAAGTGGTTCTCCCCGGCGTTCGCTCCACGTTGTAAGTACTACCCATCCTGTTCGGCTTATGCAGTAACTGCAATCGAAGAGTATGGAATCAAAGGAGTTGCAATGGCCGCATGGCGGTTAGTGCGTTGTAATCCATGGTCACATGGTGGCGTTGATTATGTTGTTATGAAATCACAGAAGGCAGGAATCTAAATATGGGATCGATCCTAAACCCCTTATATACCGCTGTTTCTTGGGTCATTATTTCAATTCACGGTTTGTTATCACCGATCTTTGGTTCAGCAAGTGGTGTGACCTGGAGTCTTTCAATCATCGGTCTCGTAATCCTTATCCGCATTATTTTGATTCCACTCTTCGTAAAACAAATTAAGAGTCAGCGCGCCTTAACCGCTCTTCAACCACAAATGAAAGCGATTCAAACGAAGTACAAAGATGATCGTCAGAAGCAATCTGAAGAGATGATGAAGCTCTACAAAGAGCACAAAACAAACCCCCTTGCTTCATGTTTTCCAATCTTGGCCCAAGCCCCTATTTTCTTTGCACTCTTTACAGTCCTTAATGGAATTGGAAAAAACCCACCTGTAAAACACGGTGTTCTCACACAAGCAGATGTTGTTAATGCTGCACAGGCAAAGTTCTTTGGTGCACCGATTTCAGAAACATTCTTAGGATCATCTAGTACAACAGTAAAAATCGTGACTGTATTTTTAATTGCATTTATGTCACTCACAACATTTACAACACAACGTCAGTTGATGGTTAAAGGAATGCCAAAGATGGATTCCAGCAACAACATGATGTTGCAACAGCAAAAAATTATGTTGTATTTATTCCCAGTTATTTTTGCAATCTCCGGTGTTAACTTTCCAATCGGTGTTCTTATTTATTGGTCAACAACAAACTTGTGGACATGGGGACAGCAGTACTACGTCATTAAACGAAACCCAACACCAGGATCACCTGCGTTTGAAGAGTTACAACGCAAGAAAGCGCGTAAAGCAGGAACAGTTATTGATGGCACGACAATTGATGAGCCTCGCCCAGAAGGTGACACAAAAGGTCAACGCCAACAACCGAAGGCAAAGAAGAAGAAGCGTAAGTAAACCCGTACATACCGGCATAAAAACATACAAAAAGGCTTAAAACACTACAAACCCACTATGGGTGGCGAGGATGAAAAATGGCAAAGAGCAAATCACCAGAAGTAACTGTAGAAGAAGTAGTTCAAGAGGTAGCAACAGAGCCTAAAGCCCCGAAGAGCGTCGCCAAACTTGAAGAAGAGGGCGATATCGCAGCTGACTACCTAGAGGGCTTGTTAGATATCGCAGATCTAGATGGCGACATCGATATTGATGTTGAAAATGGTCGCGCATCGCTGGCAATTGTCGGCGGCAAACTCAACCACCTCGTCGGCGATCAAGGCCAGGTCTTAGACGCCCTCCAAGAGCTAACCCGTCTAGCAGTTCAGACTTCAACCGGGGATCGCAGTCGCCTTATGCTCGACATCGAGGGATTCCGCTCAGGACGAAAGGCAGAGTTGAAAAAACTCGCTGAAAAGATGGCTGAAAAAGCGAAGACCACCGGCTCATCGATCAAGCTAGAGCCAATGAACGCTTTTGAGCGCAAGGTCATCCACGACACAATTCAGGATCTAGGGCTAACGAGTGAATCTGATGGTGAAGACCCAGATCGCTACGTAGTTATTTACCCAGCCTAAAAATGGTGGAGGTTTCACGTGAAACCCTCATCGAGCGCTACTTTCCCAGCTCAAAAGAGGCGATTTCGGCGTACGCCGCCCTCCTTGAAGGTGCGGGAATTGAGCGCGGACTAATCGGCCCCCGCGAAGCCGAGCGAATCTGGGAACGCCACATCTTTAACTGCCTACCCGTCACAACTCTCTTCAAAGAGGGGGCAACGGTCTTTGATATTGGATCCGGGGCAGGTCTGCCAGGAATTGTGATCGCCCTAGCCCGCCCAGATTTAAAAGTGACCCTAATCGAACCCCTTCAGCGCCGTGTGGATTTTCTGGAAGAAGCCACCGCGGGCACGGGGATTACGGTTATTCGCGGCCAAGCCCAGAGCGTGAAGAAGAGCGCGGATTATGTAACCGCTCGAGCCGTGGCCCCATTAGAAAAATTGAAGAAGATCTCCTGGCACCTCATCAAACCTGGAGGATCTCTACTTGCAATGAAGGGTGAAAATGCTGCTGCTGAGATGCAAAGTGTGCCCGGATCGCGTCTACATGAAATTTCTTTAGAAGGCATAGAGCCCGCTCGAATAGTTGAGGTGCCTAAAGGTGCTTAACTACAGCCATGCCCGATGATTCACGTGAAACAAAGCAGGTCATCGGTGTTCGCCGCCTAAAAGAGCCAATGGCCAAACCCGCGCACCTGCGGATCTTCACAGTGGCCAACCAAAAGGGTGGGGTCGGTAAAACCACCACAACAGTCAATATCGCAGCAGCTCTATCTATGGGCGGATTGCGGGTTCTTGTCATTGATTTAGATCCACAAGGAAACGCATCTACAGCACTCGGTGTTGAACACCGTGATAACGCTGGAATTTATGAAGTTTTAATGGGCACAGTAAATGTGGCAACCGTTGTTCAAAAAGTAGCTGGCTTTCCTTCACTCGATTGCATCTCATCAAATACAGGATTAGCGCAAGCAGAAATTAATTTAGTTTCTATGGTTGCTCGCGAATTGCGATTAAAAGAAGCAATCGATGAGTTAGTAAATATAAAGATTAAAGAAGGTAATCCTTATGACTACATCTTTATTGATTGCCCACCAAGTCTTGGTTTATTAACTGTTAACGCATTTGCTGCAGCAAAAGAGTTAATGATTCCAATTCAATGCGAGTACTACGCACTAGAAGGCCTAACTCAATTATTAGAAACCTACCAAGTTGTTAAAAAGCGTTTGAATTCAACTTTAGAACTATCAACAATTTTGTTAACAATGTTTGATGGTCGCACACGTCTTGCAAATGATGTTGCAGCAAGCGTTCGTTCGCACTTTCCAAATGAGTTAATTGATATTCCAATTCCGCGCGCCGTGCGCATTTCAGAAGCACCTTCCTATGGACAAACAGTTATGACTTATGACCCAACATCTCCTGGTGCACTTGCTTATATGCAAGTAGCGCGTGAAGTTGCAGATCGCGGAAAAGCATTTGATTCAAATGTTGTAAGTATTAATTACAAATTAAAACAAAGTGGTGAGATTGCATGAGCGCAAAGCGCGGGGGATTAGGCACAAACTTAGATGCGTTAATTCCAACATCACTTACTGTTGGCGGAAATGAAGTTGCACAACAAAACGAAGTTTCTATTGATTCAATTTCTCCAAATCCAAAACAACCACGCACAGTCTTTAATGAAGACGCAATGACAGAACTCGTTGCATCTATTAAAGAAATCGGAATTCTGCAACCACCAGTTGTTCGACAAACATCGCCAGGGCGTTATGAATTAATTATGGGAGAGCGGCGCTTGCGCGCAGCAAAATTAGCCGGGCTACGCAGCATTCCTGTAATCATTCGCCAGACTCCAGATAATGAATTACTTCGCGAAGCACTCATTGAAAATATCCATCGAAGCCAACTCAACCCGCTCGAAGAAGCCTCCGCATATACACAATTACTTCAAGACTTTAATTGCACACATGATGAGCTTGCACAAAAACTAGGTCGCTCTCGTCCACTCATTTCAAACACAATGCGTTTGCTTAACTTGCCGGCAAGCGTCCAAAGCAGAGTGGCTTCGGGTGTAATTAGCGCGGGACACGCACGTGCACTTCTTGGATTAAGCAATGAAGCAGAAATTGATCGCTTAGCAAAACGCATAGTCGCCGAAGGCTTGAGTGTTCGCGCCGTTGAAGAGATCATCGCCGCAACATCGCCAAAGGCTGCGAGCAAAACAAAGAAAAAATCAGGCGGCACATCACCAGAGGTAAATGAAATTGCAGAACGTTTAGGCGATCACCTAGATACGCGCGTGAAAATTAAAGGCGGAAAGACAAAGGGCGAGATTTCAATTGAGTTTTCGGGCTACGCCGACCTTGCGCGAATCGTCAAGAAAATTGAGGGTTAATTAAGTTTATTTCCGCCGCGGCGTTCGATCTCTTGCTTAATTACGCCGCCGAGAGCTGCAACACCTTGATGAATTCGTTCAGGTGTTGGGTGACAGAAAGATAAACGCAACTGCCACGAACCGAGTCCGTCTGCATAAAACGCAGTTCCAGGAACGTATGCAACCTTTGCAACAATCGCTTTAGGCACAAGTAACTTCGTATCAATTTCAGGTGGCAAATTAACCCAAACATAAAAACCGCCACCAGGTTTTGTCCATGTTGCAGATGCTGGAAAATGCTCATCAAGTGCTTGCAACATCGCATCGCGGCGAACTTTGTACAGTTCGCAAAAAGATGCAATCTGGTCGCGCCATGGTTGATCAGCCAAGTAATTAGAGATTGTCATTTGAGAAAAATTAGATGTACACAGAATTGATGATTCACTAGCAATAACTAATTTGTCTTTAAGTGATGGCGGAACAAGCGCCCAACCAACACGCAAACCAGAAGCAATTGTCTTGGAGAAAGACCCTAAATAAATAACATTTTCACTATCTTCTGCGCGCATTGCATTTGGACTTGGGCGATCAAAACCAAGCAAGCCATATGGATTATCTTCGACAACAAAGATTTCTTCTTCACGACAAATGTCCAGAATTTCTGTACGACGATCAGCAGGCAGTAAAACACCAGTTGGATTTTGGTAATTTGGAATCAAATACAAAAACTTAATTTTGCGACCAGCGGCGCGAGTTGTCTTAATTGCATCGCGCAACGCATCAGGAATCATTCCGTTGTCATCCATAGATACATGCACAACAGATGCTTGATATTGATGGAATGTGCCGAGCGCTCCGACGTATGAAGGCGCTTCAACTAATACAACATCGCCCGGATCAATAAAAATACGAGAAATTAAATCGAGTGCTTGTTGTGAACCAGTTGTCACAACAACGTCTTCTGGATGCGCACGAATTCCTTCGAGTGCCATCATTTCGCAGATCTGTTCGCGAAGTTTTGGATGACCTTGCCCGCTTCCATACTGAAGCGCTTCTGTTCCGTTAGTTAAAATCAAATCATTAACAACACTTGCCATCATCTTCATTGGTAGCGCAGAAAGATTTGGCATTCCACCAGCTAGCGAAACAATTTCTGGTCGCGAAGCAACAGCGAATAGCGCGCGAATCTCACTTGGTTGCATGCCTGCAGCGCGAGCAGCAAAACGTTGCTCGAGATTCTGAGGCGCACCCGTTTGGTGACGCGTTGAGATTTCGCTCATCCGCCAATCATCCCACAGTTGGCGGGTTTGCCGTCAGCGGCGAAGACCTGCGCTACGTAAGTCAGAAATACGCAGAGTGCCTGTTTTTGCATCATCTTCAGTTGATAAATAAAGACGTTGAATTGCAATAAGTAATGATTCGGCAATCACATCGCGAAAATCAGGACGGGCTAAACGGCTGGCATCTCCAGGATTGCTGGCATAACCAAGATCAATGCGAACGGCAGGAGCTTTTGTAAGTCGGAGCAAATCCCATGTCATTGCATGTGTGCAGCAATTAAGTAAATCGGTACGCGCACATAATTCACGTTGCACAAGTGATGCGAATCTTTCGCCGACGATTGAGTGAATTCCGTGCGCATCACTTCCATAGAAATACGTTGCCACACCGCGCGCTTCTGGATTTGGATGTGAATCAATGTGAAGTGAAATC
>JAPOHK010000089.1 GCA_029979485.1 Candidatus Planktophila limnetica | reverse complement strand
TAAGACCAGCACCGTAAATTCAGTTGCTCAATTGGTAAAGGAATTATCTCAACCAATAGATGGACTTCGAATTGTTATTGCACAAATGCCAGATCGCGAAAGCAACGCTGACTTAATTAAGCAAGTGCACCTTTCATTGCAGAAAATTTAGCGTCACTTTCAGCTAACTCCTTTTCAGGATCTGAACCAGCAACAATTCCACATCCAGCAAATAAACGAATTGAATTTTCATTTATTTGCCCACAACGCAGTGCAATACCGAGTTCACCATCTCCACGTGCATCAATCCACCCAACTGGTCCTGCGTAACGACCGCGAGACATTCCTTCAATCTCACTAATTACTTTGGCAGCCTTTTCTGTTGGCGTTCCACAAACAGCAGCCGATGGATGCAATTGGTTGAGTAATGTAAAGACATCCACGTTGCTCTTAGATTCTATGAGCGCACCAGTTACATCTGTGGCCAAGTGCATGACATTTGCTAAGTGAAGAACAAATGGCGTTTCCGGAATATTTGTTGATGAACAAAAGGGTTCTAGGGCGTCTGCAACTGAGCGAACCGCGTATTCGTGCTCTTCAAGATCTTTTGATGAACGAGCAAGTGATCCTGCTAGAGCTAGGTCGCGTTCATCATCACCAGATTTACTGATGGTGCCAGCAAGCACGCGAGATGTAACCATTCCACGCTTTAGTCGAAGTAATAATTCAGGCGTTGCTCCGATTAAGCCTGCAACGCTAAATACCCACGTAGATGGATATGTCGCAGATAGTTTTCGCAGAGCCGCACGTTCATCAATTGAATTAGCCGCTGTTGCTGTGAGATCTCGGGCGAGAACAACCTTTTCAATATCACCGCTATGAATCTTTGCCACAGCTTGGGCGACTCGTGTAATCCAATGTTTATTAGTTAAATCGTCGTTATTCCACGTAAGGGATGGATTAGAAATCTTTTCAGGTGTATCGAGTAATTGTGGTTGTGACTCAGAACCAACCCAGGTGATCCAGGAATTTCCACTATTCATGCCGACAATTACTTTTGGAATAACGAGTACAGAGTCTTCATCTTCAGAAAATGAGAAGGATGTAAAGAGAATTGGTCCTGTCGCACTTCCTTGCACGTTATTTGTAATGGCAAATTTTTCTAATTGAGAGTGCCACCATGTGCGTGCATCATTAAAACGGTTAGGACCTTTTACCGTGGTACTTGCGTGAATGCCCCAACCAACTAATCCATCACCACCACGAACCCATGAAAAATTCTCACCTTTTGGCAACAACTCCAAAAGTGGCAGATGTTCGCCAAGGCGCACGGAAGTTACAGGAATAAGGGAAGGCATAAGTTATTTTTCTTATGAAATCTTTCGTTGCACAAATTGCCAAATAAGTGGAAGCGAGGTTCCAGCAATCGCAATTTTTAGAATTTCGCCGATGATAAAGGGAGTAAATCCTGCAGAAATTGTCCATGCCCAGTCTTTACCTGTGTATTGGTGAAGCCACAGAAGACCGAAACCAAATGTGAGGACGTTGCCAATTAACATTGCAGGAAGAGCGGTCTTAAATTTTTGATCCCATCTGCGCCCGCCCAAATAGCCAAGCAGTGCAGATGTCAAAAGCATTCCAACTAGGTATCCACCTGTTGCTCCAACAATACGTTCAATTCCAGAACCACCATTAGCGAAAACTGGTGCGCCGAGTGCACCAACCAATAAGTATGTAAAAAAAGTTGTTGTGCCAAGTGTCGCGCCATAACTGGTGGCAAGTAATAAAACTCCAAGGGTTTGTCCTGTTACCGGAACCGGCGAACCAGGAACAGGTATTGCGATTTGTGCAAGCAACGAAATAAATGCAACACCAGTAATTACGAAGCCAGCATTCGTTAACGCAGTGCTTCGAGGGAAAACTGCGGTGCGTAGTGTGGTGGTTGCTATAGACATCTCGTTCTCTCCTTCTTGAAGTTGTGGATGAGCCTACTCTCAAGCAGAATAAGCCTATGTCCCGCGCCAATATGGATAAAAATCCTGCTGAAGTAGCCGCGATGTTTGATGCGGTCGCCAAGCGTTATGACCTGGTCAATGACATTTTGAGCCTCGGTCAGACAAAGAGATGGCGCAAAGCGACGACAGCCACGATTGCTCCAAAACCAGGAATGAAAATTCTTGATTTGGCGGCCGGAACTGGTTCAAGTTCGGAACCACTACATGCAGCTGGCGCCGATGTTATTCCTGC
This sequence comes from Candidatus Planktophila limnetica, assembly GCA_029979485.1. Lineage (GTDB taxonomy): Bacteria > Actinomycetota > Actinomycetes > Nanopelagicales > Nanopelagicaceae > Planktophila > Planktophila limnetica_A. The sequence goes on along the minus strand of JAPOHK010000089.1, from coordinate 2,223 downwards.
AGATTTTTCAGATGGAATGCTCGAAGCAGGTCGACGTGCACGTCCACATTTAAAATTTACAAAAGCAGATGCACTGAACTTGCCATTTGAAAATGAAACTTTTGATGTCGTAACAATTTCTTTCGGTTTACGTAACACATCAGATATGGACAAAGCTTTGAGTGAAGCAAAACGTGTAACCAAAAAAGGTGGCTCACTTGTTATTGCAGAATTTTCATCTCCAACATTCAAACCATTTCGCATAATTTATATAAATTATTTAATGAAGGCCCTGCCAGCAATCGCATCCAAGACTTCATCGAACCCAGATGCCTATGTCTATCTCGCCGAATCCATTCGGGCATGGCCAGATCAAGCAGCACTCGCGGCCCGAATAGCCCAAGCCGGCTGGTCTCAAGTGGGTTGGCGCAATCTGAGCGGTGGGGTTGTCGCAGTTCACAGAGCTATCAACTCCTGACGCGGTCAAAAGTACTTCTTCGGCACTCTAGGATTTAGCCATCATGAACTCCGCATCTAACCCATACGTGCCGATTTTGGTTATCGGAGCCATCGGCTTCGGTTTCGCGATTATCTCTGTTGCAGCTGGTGCGCTCACTGGACCAAAGCGTTACAACAGAGCGAAGTTAGATGCATACGAGTGCGGAATCGAACCATCACCATCAGCAATTCAAGGTGGACGCTTTCCAGTTAAGTACTTCTTAACTGCAATGCTTTTTATTATCTTTGATATTGAAATTGTTTTTCTTTATCCATGGGCAGTCACTTTTGATCAACTCGGTCTCTTCGGACTAGTTGAAATGGCAATTTTCATCGGAACCGTCTTCGTGGCATATGCATATGTATGGCGCCGCGGTGGATTGGAATGGGATTAATTATGGGTTTAGAAGAGAAATTACCGAGCGGATTCGTTCTTACAACAGTTGAAAAACTTGCGGGTTACATGCGCAAGAACTCATTGTGGCCAGCAACTTTTGGTCTTGCTTGTTGCGCAATTGAAATGATGGCAGTTGGTTCTGCTGCAAAGTACGACATTTCACGCTTTGGTATGGAAGTTTTCCGCGCATCACCACGTCAAGCAGATCTCATGATTGTTGCTGGTCGCGTTTCAAATAAAATGGCGCCTGTACTTCGTCAGATTTATGACCAAATGGCAGCACCTAAATGGGTTCTTGCAATGGGTGCATGTGCATCTTCGGGTGGAATGTTTAATAACTACGCAATCGTTCAAGGTGTAGACCACGTTGTTCCAGTAGATATTTATCTTCCTGGTTGCCCGCCGCGTCCAGAAATGTTGATGGATGCAATTCTTAAGTTACACACAAGCATTTACGACGAGAAGCTCGGACCAAATCGTGAAGCAGTTATTAAGTCAGTAGAAGAAGCAGCGCTTAACGCTCTTCCAACTCACCAGATGAAGGGATTGCTTGCCTAAATGAGCGATCGTGGAATGTTTGGTGCAGCTGGCACAGGAGATACATCTGGCTATGGTGGATTAGTACGCACGCCTGCATCAACGGGTTCAAGTGAGCGCCCATATGGTTCTTACTTTGACGACGTTGCAGATGATTTAGAGCGTGCATATCCAGGCTTTTCAGATGCAATCGAACGCGTTGTTGTTGATCGCGGCGAATTAACACTTCACGTAAAGCGCGAAAAACTTGTAGAAGTTTCAAAGATTCTTCGCGATTCACTTAAATTTGAAATGTGCATGGGTGTTTCAGGAATTCACTATCCAGAACAGAGCGGTCGCGAACTACACGCTGTTTATCCATTGCTTTCAATTACACATAACCGCCGCATTCGCCTAGAAGTCTCTGTTCCAGATAACGATGCACACATTCCTTCTGTTGTAGAAGTGTGGGCAGGAAACAATTGGCACGAACGCGAAACTTTTGACATGTTCGGAATTATTTTTGACGGACATCCAGGACTTACACGAATTTTGATGCCAGATGATTGGCAAGGGCACCCACAACGCAAAGATTATGCATTGGGTGGAATTTCTGTTGAGTACAAAGGTGCAACTATTCCGGCACCTGATGAGCGCAGGTCATACCGATGACAACATTTACTGATCCGTATTCATCATCACGCGAAACTACAGAAGGCACAGTCTTCTCGGTAACTGGTGGCGACTGGAACGAACTTGTTACAGAAATTGGTGCGACTAAAGAAGAGCGCATCGTTGTAAACATGGGACCACAACACCCATCAACTCACGGC
>JAPOHK010000131.1 GCA_029979485.1 Candidatus Planktophila limnetica | reverse complement strand
GCAGCTATCACTGCGGGATCGCGACGAACTTTTTCAGCATCGCCACTTGAAATCACTTCTCCAAAGTTAAGAACATATAAACGATCGCACACTGTCATGACTACATCCATGTGGTGCTCAACAATTAATACCGACATCGTTGCCGTTAAATTACGAATTAAATTATTCATCCATTCGATATCTTGTGGACCAAGACCACCAGCTGGTTCATCAAGCATCAATATCTTGGGCTCTGAAACAAGTGCCCGAGCAATTGCAACGCGCTTGGTATCTGGATAAGCCAACGTGTCCGCGCGACGGTGAGCGAGAGTGCCGGCGTAAACACGATCCAATGCGCGCATCGCTTTTTCGCGAATTACCTCTTCGTCGTTCTTGTTTGTACCAAGAGCGGCAGAAATCAAACCTGTCTTCGCCAATTTCTGTGCTCCGACCATTACATTTTCTAAAACTGTTAGCTCTGGAAATAAACCAACGCCTTGTAGAGTTCTTGAGATTCCGAGATCAACTAACTCATCGGTGCGTGGCCAAGAACGCTCTTTTCCATTTAATTCAAGCGTTCCAGAATCTGGAGTGACTAAACCGCAGATGGCATTAAATAAAGTTGTTTTGCCGGCCCCGTTTGGACCGATCACACCCACGACTTCATTGGGACGAAGTTCAAGATGGACATCATGGAGTGCCTTGAGTCCGCCAAAGGAGATACTCACTCCCTTTGCGTGCAACAGTGCGGCGCTCATAGTTCGTAAATTCTAGGCACACGCGGGCCAATTCGGGTAACTATCTCGTAATTTATGCTCGAACTTGCACGGCCCCAATCATCTGCGGTGTATTCACCATGCGAGCCATCACCAAAAACTATTACCCAATCCCCTGACTTAGCCGTATTGCTAGAACCAAGGTCTACAACAAATTGATCCATAGAAACCCGACCGATGATGGGAGCTTTCTTACCATTAACAAAGACACCCGCACCTTGAGCAACTCGTGGAATTCCATCTGCGTATCCCATCGCAACAACGCCTAATGTTGTATCAGTTGTCGTGATTGCACTTGCTCCGTAGCCAACAGGTGAGCCTTTTGAAACATTTTTTACTAAGTGTAATTTCGCTCTGAGTTGCCCGACTGGGCGCAAACCTAACTCTTTGCTCGTGCCCATGTGAGTTAAATCAGGAGTTAATCCGTACATGGCAATACCGACTCGAACCATTTTGAAATATGAATCTTTATCTTTTAACGTAGCTGCAGAATTTGCTAGGTGCTTAATTGCTGGATTAATACCGATTTTTTCGAGCTCTGCGACCATCTGCTTAAATTTTTGCAGTTGTTCTACATTTTGTCTCTCACCAGGCTCATCTGCTCGAGCAAAATGAGAGAAAATTCCAATTACGTCAACGTGGGCAAAATCTTCTTTCAACAACTCTTGCCACTCATCTAGAAATCCACCACGAGTCATTCCCGTATCAATTTCAATATGAATACGCGCCTTCTTGCCTAACTTTGCAGCAACTTCACTAATTTCGCGCAATCCTTTAATACATGAAACACCTAAATCAATGTTATGTGACAGTGCAAGTTCAAAATCGGAACCAGGTGAAACTAGCCAGGCAAGAATCGGTGCATCGATTCCGTTTTCCCGCAAAGTGATTGCTTCTTCAAGTAGCGCAACGCCAAGCCATGATGCACCGGCTTTAAGAGCTGTGCTAGCAACTCGAATCAATCCGTGACCATATGCATCGGCTTTTACAACCGCCAAAACATCAACTGCGCACTCTTTTTTGATTTTTGAAACGTTTGAAGAAAGCGCACTTAAGTCAATAAGAAACTCTGCGCGATTGCTCATGCTTTTTCCTCTATAACAACGATTGCTGAAGCGATCCCGCCATCATGAGATAAAGAGAGGTGTACGCGAGAACCACTTATTAGTTCTGCAATTTCACCACGGAATAAGAACTCTGGCTTGCCATTTTCTAGATTGATAACTTCTGCATCATGCCATTGCAATCCATGTTCGGCACTCAGTGCCTTCGCCAGAGCTTCTTTGGCTGCAAATCGAGCAGCAAGTGATTGTAAATTTTTTGAACGTTCTGATTCGGTGAAGAGTTTTTCGCTTAGCCCCGGGGTTCGCTCGAGGGACTCCTTGAAGCGATCAATGTTTACAACATCGATTCCTACGCCCTCAATCATTTGGCAATAGTAATAAGAACTATGAGAGTTGGCTATTGGATGGAACAAATCGATCAACGGCAATGACCATAACGAGTAAAGCTGCGCCAATGAACAAACCACCAACCAAGTCTGAAAGCCAATGTGTATTTCTAAAGAGGGAAACAACGCAAACACTGAGTGAGACAAGGGCTACGCCAGTACTTGCTAACCGACCGCGATATCGATCAACGTGTGCATATCTGTAAATTAAATAGGCCAAAACTCCCCACGAAAGAATTGCATTTGACGCATGGCCGCTTGGATATGAAAGTCCACCGGCATAAATTAGATCTACATTTAGTTGTGGCTTTGTTCTGCCAATTAATAACTTTGCAAGTCCTACTGTTAAGTTGAGCGCAATGAGGGACAAGATCGCCAAGTTAAGTGGTCGCCACGTCTTAAACCTTCTCGCAATATAAATTGCTGCAATCATTAGTGCTGTGCCTGTTAGTCCGCGCAAGCCTAAATCATCAATTCGCATCAAGATAAAATCTATCCACGAAGGAAAATCAGTTCGGTCAGCGTTAGCAATTTTTGCATCTAGCGCAATTAACGGACCATTTGTAATAACCTGCTGAGTAACAACAATAAAACCTACAAAGAAAAGTGATGACCATTTAACAGCACGAACCATCTGTTTTCTGCGAAGAGAAGGCACTTATTCCACCGTTACGGATTTAGCCAAATTTCGTGGTTGATCAACATCGCTGCCGCGGGCAACGGCAATCTCGTATGCAAATACTTGTAAAGGAACAG
>JAPOHK010000079.1 GCA_029979485.1 Candidatus Planktophila limnetica | reverse complement strand
TGCAAACAATGTTCCAAAGATTCTAACTCCAGAGGCAGTTCAAGCATCTGATGCAGTGATAACTATGGGATGCGGAGATGCATGTCCTTTCTATCCGGGTAAACGGTATGAAGATTGGGTTCTGGATGACCCCGCAGGACAAGGAATTGAATCAGTGCGCGTAATTCGAGATGAGATTAAGAAACGAGTTGAGCAACTCATATCTGAACTTCTCTCGTAATAAATCTTCCCAGAATAGACTTGCTCCATGAAGCGCATGTTTTCTCGCATCGTTGCACTATTTACTAACCGCAAAATTTGGGTCAGACAGATAGTTGTGGCAAGCATTGCTGCCGGTGTCGCATGGTTAATTGGTGAGCAAGCATTTGATGGCGGGGGATTAGTGGCTGCGATTGTCTGCAGCCTCAGTATTCGTATTTCTTTGTATAAATCTGTTCGCGAAGGCTTAGGACAGATTCTTGGTACAGCAATTGGCGCAGGTATTGCCCTAACAACTGTTTACTTCTTTGACTTCGGAGTAATTGCCGTGGCAACGACTGTTCTCTTGTGTTCTGTCGTTGCACGCGGTTTACACTTGGGAGAAGTTGCTTCGGTTAACGTTCCTGTTACCGCACTCATTGTCATTGGACCTGGAATAAGTAGCAGCACTGCAGAACATCGTTTGTATTCAACATTGATTGGTGCGGCTGTGGCAATTGTTTTCTCATACTTCTCACACGCAAGTACTCCTGCCGGTAGAACAATTGATCAGATCACTCGTCTAGGAAAGAAAGCAGCAGATCTGCTCGGCAATATGGCCGAAGGCGTTGCCAGTGGGTATTCGCAAGATGATGCAGGTAAATGGTTATTGCGTGCTCGAATTTTAATTGAAGAGATTCCAAATGTGCGTGCGCAAGCACTTGAAGCCAAGAAATACGCGCGCTGGTCTCCTTTAGCCGAAGCTGATGAAGCCGATGCGCTGTATTTACGTGGCATTGCAATGGAACATACAGTCGTACAAGTTCGCACAATTGCACGCACTCTCTTTGATTCAGCTGTTGCTGGAGGTGTAACACAATTTGCTAATCGCCAAATTGGAAACGCACTCTCTGCCACAAGTTATGCAATCTCAACTAAAGTTGAATCAATTGAAACTCAGAGTGCTGGACAACGAGCGCTCAATATTGCTGAAGAATTACGTTTGGCGGCCGCGACTTTGGCAGAAGAGTTAATCGCCGAAAACGATCGTATGGATCAAGATGAGTTTGTAAGAAATATTTCTCTTGTTTCTAACATTGAAAGAATTGCAGACTCTTTGGATGAAAGCTCGCCTGCACTAAGCGATGTACGAACTCCAGGAGAACCTTCTCACGTAAAGGTAATGCAAGTATCTCCTGTAACTCTTGCCATGAAATGGCCGAAAAGATTGTGGTTTGCGATTCGTCGATTTTTGCGACGTTAAGCGCGCTCCGCTAATAATAAATCAGTTAACTGGTGTGGCTCGATATCTGATTTCCATTGAGGATTTTCACGTCCGATTCCGTGTGCGATAACAAAAGATGCGCGTTCTTGTTCTGAGTCTCCACCGTGTCCTCCTTCGTCTCGGTGACCGTGATCTGTGACCATAACCAGTAACCATTTTTCTCCATGAGACTCTGCACGTTTTGTAATTGCACCGTGCAAACGAGTTAGATGCCCATCCACTCTTTCAATAGCGGTGAGGTATTCATCGCCCAAAATTCCATAGGCATGTCCTGCTTCATCGATTCCACAGAAGTAAACAAAGTTAACGTCGGCACCGAAATTTTCCAGTGAATAAACTGACGCATCCGTAATTTCTGAATCTATTCGCTGATAACCATAAGTCTCTCCATCTCGAACAACAACGAAGTGCTTGTATGCCAGTTGTTGTTCTTTGCGTTGATGAATAACAGGACCGTGTCCAGCTGGGTCAACAAGCGGCGGCCAACCGGCTGCTGCAAAAGTTGTCGTGCTTTGATCTTGGTAAAAAGCACGGCTAAGTAAATCTGGCCGATTGAGTAGATCATGACCTACAAAAGAATTATCTTGAACGCGATGCTCTTCATATGTTGCACCTGTTAGCAAAGTAGACCAACTCGGACCTGACAGAGTTGGGACGTTTACTTTCCAGTCAGTAAAGAAAGATTTATCTTTTAAGCCAGAAAGAGTCTTTGCTTTTCCAGATTCGAGGGCTCGGGACAGCACAAGGCCATCAATTCCAACAAGCAACACTTTTGTTTTCATGAGGCACTTATATTAACTTCATTTGTGAAATGATGCACCCATGAGTATCCGTGAAGCACAACCAGGCGATGTTGCAGATATTTTGCGCTTAATTAAAGATTTAGCAATCTATGAAAAAGAACCTGACGAAGTTGTTGCGACAGAAGAGCAATTAAGGGCTGCACTTTTTAACCCACAACCGCACGTATTCGCTCATGTAATCGAAGTTGATAAGCGAATAGTTGGAATGGCTGTGTGGTTTCTCAATTATTCAACCTGGCAAGGCACTCATGGAATTTATCTCGAAGACCTTTACGTTGAACCTGAATATCGTGGGCGTGGATACGGGCTCGCAATGCTCAAACATTTAGCAAAGATTTGTGTTGAACGAGGATACGGAAGATTCCAATGGTGGGTACTCGATTGGAATACTCCTTCCATCGAGTTCTATAAATCTCAAGGCGCTATCGCTATGGATGAATGGACAGTTTTCCGCGTGAGTGATGAGGCTTTGACTAGACTCGGTTCATGAGCGCACGCGTCTTATCAATTAATATCACATCAGTTGTTCACCATGGTGAATGGACTGGAAGTGAAGGTCGCACAGGTATTGATAAGCGAAACGTCGCAGGTTCTGTTGAATTTAAGAACAACGGCGTTGCAGGTGATCGAATAATTGATACCAATGTTCATGGGGGATACGACCAAGCTGTTTATGCATACGCACGCGAAGATGCACTGTGGTGGGAAAAAGAAATTGGTGAAGAGATTCCTGCTGGCAGATTTGGCGAGAACCTGACAACAGAAGGTATTGATGTAAACGCTGCACTAGTTGGCGAACAATGGAAAATTGGTTCTGTAATTCTTGAAGTTTCTCAGCCGCGAATTCCATGTCGGGTCTTTGCAGGGTTTTGGAAACGTGCCACGTTAATTAAAGATTTCACGCAAGCTGGTAGACCTGGTGCTTACCTTCGAATAATTCAAGAAGGAACAGCTCGAGCAGGAGATGCGATAGAAGTTATTTATAAACCAGATCATGCAATAAGTATTAGGGATTTGTTTTCTGCCAAGAGTGGAGAGCGCGCAAAAATCAATGAGATTAAAGTGGTTCCGCAGTTATCTCAGGGATTTAAAGAGTGGGCAGAAAAGATTGCGGCTACGCAACACTAAGCAATAGCTGCTGCGATTGCTTTTGTATGTGCTGGAGTTGAACCACAGCAAGACCCGACAATGTTGACGCCCATCTCTTTCATTTCTGCAGCGTACTTAGCCATCTCATCTGGCGTACCTTCATAAATAAATGTGTCTCCAACTAGCTTTGGTAAACCAGAGTTGGATTGAGTGATTATGAAAACGCCTTCCGGACGAGCATTAACCATCTCCTGCGCGATTTGACGCATTTCATCTGTTCCGCGACCACAATTTGCACCGATGATACGCACGCCGATTGATGAAAGATGAGTAACTGCCATCGCTGGTTTTACACCCATCATTGTTCGCAAATTAGTATCAAAAGACATCGTCGCAATAATTGGCATTCCAGGTGCAACTTCTTTTGCTGCTTCCACGGCTGCTTCAACTTCAGCTAAGTCACTCATTGTTTCAATAAGAATTGCATCAACTCCGCCTGCAACTAAACCTTTTATTTGTTCAGCGAATAACTCTTTCGCACTCTCTGGTGTCAATGTCCCCATTGGATCCATTAATTCACCCGATGGCCCGATATCTCCCATCACAAAAGAACCGGGATGGCGATCAGCAACCTTACGTGCAATCGCGGCGCCTGCTTGATTTAATTCGAAAACACGATCTGCAAGGCCATGTAATTCAAGACGACCGCGCGTCGCACCAAAAGTATTTGTCGTGATGAACTTGGCACCTGCTGCAGCATAAGCCTCTAGAACTGCTTCGATTTCCTCTGGTTTTTCAACATTCCACAATTCCGGTGCGCCGCCATCTGTTAATCCGCGCTCTTGCAACATGGTTCCCATTGCGCCATCAGATGCAAGTACAGCGTTTTCAAGTGCTTCATAGATAGCTGACATTTTAAACTCCTTATTTGGCAGGATTTATTGCATCAAGAATTGCTTGTAACTTACTTTCAGAAAACTCTTCTTCGAGTGCTGCGGTGATTCGCGCAGCAAGAGCCGCGGGAACTTCATCTGATGGAGTCCATGGATCTCTGTTCCAGCCCGCTGTATATGCGTCTGCATCAATTTCGCCCATGCGCATTGCAGCTTCATCAATTGCTTCTTGAAAGCGCGCCGGCAACATAACTTTAATTGTGTCCGCGCCATCTCGAGCCATCACCATTGAAGGGATTTCTCTCCATCGCATTACTTGATATTCGCTCATGAATGTAAGGCTACCAAGCGATGTTTACTATTTCACTCAGGGCTTTGCGTGAGCGAGGTGCCACTTCACGAGCCTTTATCTCTTCGGAGAGTGAATCAGGAGAAGTGCGCTTACCAATGGCAATGCACGTTACAGGTTCGATGCCAGCACCAAGTGGAAACTTAGATTTAGCGGCATCGTGATCAAATCCGCTCATCTGATGAACATCGTAGCCACGGTGATTTGCCTCCACTGTCATAAGCGAAACAGCAAGGCCTGTGTCATAAAGGGCAGTCGGGTTAACATTTGCATCTTCACGGAAAGTAATTGCATTTGTTAGAACTAGTGCAGAAGCCTTTGTTGCCCACTCTTGGTTAAAGGGAACTAACACCGAAGAAATCAATGTGAAGTTTTCATCACCGCGTAAACCAATTACGAATTTCCAG
>JAPOHK010000092.1 GCA_029979485.1 Candidatus Planktophila limnetica | reverse complement strand
GCAGCATCAATTGCCGCGCTATTTATTACAACAGAAGCAGTAATTGCCGATAAGCCAGAGAAAGCACCTGCAACACCAGCAGGTCCTGGCGGCGGAGATATGGACTTCTAATTTCTCACGCGTAAAGCGTTACGAACGCCACTGCCGATTAACTCGGTAGTGGCGTTCTGCTTTATCCTTATCGCATGAGCACACTCGAACTCGCACGTTCTGCAGCAATCGCTGATGCTGGCAATCCAGAATTAGTTGGCGCAGATGTATCTGTCGAAATCGATGATGATGCTCGCCTAGAAACTTATTTATTTGAAGCACATCTTGCTGGCTATAAAGGTTGGCGATGGTGCGTCACGATTGCAAAAGTTGATAAGAAATCCGAACCAACAATTTGTGATGTCGTAGTACTTCCAGGACCAGATGCGCTACTTGCGCCAGAGTGGGTTGCTTACCGCGATCGCATTCAACCCGGTGATGTTGGCGTTGGTGACATTGTTCCGAGTGCACTTGATGACACACGTTTAGTTCCATCAGTGCACTCACTCATAGCTGATGAAGAGTTAGATGCAATGCAAGTATTTGATCTTGGTCTTGGCCGTGCACGAGTGATGTCTATTGAAGGTCGTGACCAAGCAAGTAAGCGTTGGTATGAAAGTGATCGCGGACCGCAATCACCAATTGCACAAGCTGCACCAAAACAATGTTCTTCTTGCGCATTCTTCCTGCCAATCTCAGGATCACTTCGCGCAGCATTTGGAGTCTGTGCAAATGCGATTTCACCTGAAGATGCACGCGTGGTTTCCGTTGACCACGGATGCGGCGCGCACTCCGAAGCAACGCTCTGATAAACTAACCCTCTGCCCGTGGCCCCCACGGCTTAAACGAATATAGAAATTAGCAAGGAGCACTCCCCATGCCTACAGGTAAAGTTAAATGGTTCAGCCTTGAAAAAGGTTTTGGTTTCATCGCCTCCGATGAAGGCGAAGATGTGTACCTTGCTTCAACTTCTCTTCCAGAAGGTGTCTCAACAGTAAAGCCTGGAACAAAGTTGGACTTCAGCGTTGCCGATGGCCGTCGTGGACCTCAAGCACTCTCTGTGAAAATTATTGATGCACCACCATCACTTGCAGCAAACTCACGCACCAATAGCGATGATCTTGCAGCGATGATCGAAGACACAATCAAGATCTTGGACAAGGTTGGAAATGGTTTACGCCATGGACGCCATCCATCTGCAATTGAAGCAGAGCGTCTTGGAAAAGTACTTCGCGGTATTGCTGGGCAGCTAGAAGCTTAAATTCCGCTTCTGCGCGCTCTGCGAATTGTGTAACGAATACCAAATACACCAAGTGCTGCTCCGCATACACACGTCCACACGTATTTAGTATCGGAATCCAAAACTAAAAACACTGCTCCTGCGATGAGCCACGCAATTGTGCCGACGGCTATTACTACAACTGTGTTTCGAAGATTTGTTTCCATTTAAAAACCACTAAATACGATTAGTGCCAATAAACCGACCAACGCAACAATGGTTACTAATCGCCTAGTTTTGTAATTCATGGCCCTGCTCTTCCCTTGACGAGACTTTTGAAGGGATAAGAATAACAATTGCTAGAGCAATCAAAATCAAAACTGGCACCATTAAATAAGCGCGCGAGATGCCTAGATGGTCTCCAAGTACTCCAAGAATAAATGGCGCAAGAGCGATTCCAGACCCAGCAGCTAGTGAACTAATTCCAATTGCTAAATCTGGTCGGTTATCACTAAATCCAATCAAGCGAAGGGAGGAGAGTGGAAATTGCATTGAGATTCCAAGCCCTGTAACGAATAAGGTGATTAAAGAGATTAGGAAACTATGTGAGAGCCAGAAGATTGCAAAGCCAATAAACTGCAAGATAATAATTGTTATTAGTTGCTGATCTAATTTGAGTCTCTTTAAAACAATTGCACCATACCAACGACCAACTGCCATTCCAGAACCGAGTGCAACGATGGCTAGCGTTGCAGCCGAAGCTGTTCCACCCACGCGATCGCGCAATAAGGCAGCAGCCCAAAAAGAGGTTGCAAACTCTGTACAAATACAAATAAAGAATCCAAAGCAGGCAATCCAGTATGTGCGAGAAAGCTTGCCGCGCTGGCGAACACTTATATCGCGATCATGCGGATCACGATTCTTATCTCTGGAGAAGAAGTAAAGAATGATTGTTGCTGGAATTGTCAGCAATAAACCGAAGCGCCAACTGATTGCAGTACCTGCAAGAGTTCCGACTGCAATTGTTCCAAAGACAAAACCAACTGAGTTAATGCCATTTGATTGTGGCAACGCTAGGGGAGTTGCTTGCTTAAAGTGGTGAGAAAGTCTGGTCACCATATTGTTAATGACCATTGAAGTTCCCATGCCACCCAAGAAAGTTGCAGTGAGTGTGAATGCAACGGGTTTAAAGCTGACGAACATTAATACGCCAATACAGAAGAGCCACATGCCGATCCATGATGTCTTTTCGCGTCCGAAGTAATGAACCCAGCGCGAATTAGATAAACCTGCACAGATCGCTGCAACACCCATAGCTGTTCCATGTAACCCGGCGATAGTAAGTGAAGTGCCTTGATCTGCGCGCAGTAATGGCTGGGCAGGCCCAAAACCACCTAAGAAAAAATTAAGAATTGTTACTTGAAGAGCAATGGTCCAAAAGGTTTTGTCGCGCGTAAACGTATGTGGCATTACTTTCCTTACGGATAAATTAAAGCGCGGCTACGACGTAATCAATGCAAGCAGTGAGTGCATCAACATCGCTTGGATCAACAGAAGGAAACATACCAATACGAAGCTGATTCTTACCCAATTTACGGTACGGCTCGGTATCTACGATTCCATTTTCGCGCAAAATTGATGCAACCTTTAGCGCATCGATTGAATCATCAAAGTTAATTGTGGCAACAACTTTAGAGCGCATTGATGGGTCAGTGACGTATGGCGTTGTGTATGAAGTTTTCTCTGCCCATGAGTAAATGCGTGATGCTGAGTCCGCACTTCGCCCAGTTGAAAAAGTTAAACCACCATTTTCATTCATCCACTTGATTTGATCTGCGAGCAACATAAATGTGGCAACCGCAGGAGTGTTATAAGTCTGGTCAAGCCGTGAATTCTCAATTGCAATGTTGAGATCCAAAATAGCTGGAGTCCAACGCCCACTTGCCTTAATTTTCTCAGCACGAGCGATTGCAGCAGGTGACATCAACGCAATCCATAAGCCTCCATCTGAAGAGAAGGATTTTTGTGGCGCAAAGTAATAAGCATCAAACTCTTTGGCTTCTACAACTAGCCCGCCGGCAGCGCTTGTTGCATCCACCAAAACGAGTGCACCATCAGTGCCTGCTGGGCGGATGATTGGCATTGCAACGCCTGTACTTGTTTCATTGTGTGTAAATGCATACGCATCGATGCCATCTTCAGCAACAGCTGTTGGGTGTGAACCCGTTTCAGATTTAATAATTGATGGTTCGCCTAGAAATGGCGCCTCTTTTGCTGCCTTTGCAAACTTTGAAGAAAACTCACCGAAAACTAAGTGCTGTGATCGGTTTTCAATTTGAGCAAATGTTGCGATATCCCAAAAAGCAGTTGTTCCACCATTACCAAGAATTACTTCGTAACCATCTGGAAGAGAAAAAAGAGATTTCAAACCTTCGCGAACTTCGTGTACAACGTTCTTGACAGGCTTTTGGCGGTGGGAAGTTCCAAGAATTGATGCGCCACTCTTATAGAAATTCTCCAGAGCCGACGCGCGAATCTTTGAAGGACCGCAACCAAAACGACCATCGAGTGGCTTAATGCCATTTGGAATAACGATGCTCATGGATAAATCTTAAGGGAAGTAACGCTGCATCTCCCAATCGGATTTCGCATCGCTTCTGTGATACCTAATACGGTCATGCAATCTTGAATATCTTCCTTGCCAGAATTCAATACTCTCTGGAATTACTCGAAAACCTCCCCAATGTGGTGGAGTTGGAACAACACTTCCTTCTGGCCATTTTTCGCCAGCACCTTTAAATCTCATTTCCAACTCTTCACGTGAAGATAATGGTGCGGATTGCGCGCTTGCCCATGCGCCAATCTGGCTGGACCAAGGACGAGTTGCAAAATAACTCTCAGATTCTTCGCGAGAAATTTTATCTGCATGTCCAGAAATAATTACTTGTCGCTCCATTGCATACCAAGGGAATAGAAGTGTTACTTGCGAATTCATTGCAATAGCCTGGGCTTTGCGTGAAGAATAATTCGTAAAGAATGTAAATCCACCCTGAGAAATATCTTTTAGTAAAACTGT
>JAPOHK010000063.1 GCA_029979485.1 Candidatus Planktophila limnetica | reverse complement strand
TGGATTCGCACTCTCTGACGGCAGAGTGCTACTCAACGACGTTTCTTTCCGCGTAGGAGATGGTGCCAAGGTTGCCTTAATTGGTGCAAATGGATCGGGAAAAACAACGCTGCTCAAAATGATTTCTGGGGATCTTGCTCCAGATGAAGGAAGCGTTGCCATCACTGGCGGACTCGGTGTGATGCGACAGTTCATTGGTTCTGTTCGAGATGAATCTACTGTGCGCGATTTATTAATTTCCGTAGCTCCGCCTCGCATTAGAGATGCAGCAGCGTTAGTTAAATCAACTGAAGAGTTAATGAATTCACGCAATACAGAAAAAGATCAGATGAATTACGCCCAAGCAATTGTCGATTGGGGAGATGCTGGGGGATATGACTTCGAAGTTATTTGGGATTTATGTTGCACCGAAGCCCTCGGAAAATCCTTTGATTCAGTGGCGGATCGATTAGTAAATACTCTTTCAGGGGGAGAGCAAAAGAAATTAGTTTTGCGCGCACTTCTAGAAGGTCCTGAAGAGGTGTTGTTACTTGACGAACCAGATAACTATTTGGATGTTCCATCGAAAAGATGGCTGGAAGAAGTCATAACAGCAACCAAAAAAACTGTTTTGTTTGTCAGCCACGATCGACAACTTCTAGAGCACACCGCCAATCGCATCGTGACTCTCGAGCAAGGAGTTAGTGGCAATACAACGTGGGTACACGGTGGAAAGTTCTCAACATGGCACGAAGCACGCAAAGCCCGTAATGCGCGATTTGCTGAAATTTTGCTCCGTTGGGAAGAAGAGCATCAGCGCTTAAAAGACTTGGTTCGAACACTTCAGGTGCAAGCGGCGAGCAGTCCAGATATGGCATCAAAGTATCGCGCTATGCAAACACGTTTACGTAAATTCGAAGAGGCGGGACCACCGGAAGCACCACCAATTGAACAAGATGTTCGGGTTGGGTTACGTGGCGGTCGTACAGGATTGCGGGCGCTTACATTTGAAAACCTTGCGATTGAAAATCTAACTGAACCATTTGATTTTGAAGTTTTTTTCGGAGATCGTATTGCAGTTCTTGGAAAAAATGGCACTGGCAAATCCCACTTCTTGCGTTTAATTTCAGGTGATCAAAGCGTGAAATTCAGCGGTAATTTCAAAGTTGGCGCACGTGTTGAAATTGGATATTTCGCACAAACACATGCCCATCCCGAGTTTGAGAGTAAGACTTTGCTTGAGATTTTGTGGGAAACATATTCCCTTCAATTAGGCCCAGCAAAGAGCGTTTTACGTAAGTATGAAATTCACAACCAAGCAGAACAAAAGTTCTCTTCACTCTCCGGCGGACAACAAGCGCGCTTTCAAGTTTTGCTACTTGAACTTTCTGGTTCAACACTTTTATTACTTGATGAACCAACGGATAACTTAGATTTAGCGAGCGCGGAAAGCTTGGAAAAAGCGCTAGAAGAGTATGAAGGAACCGTAATTTCGGTAACGCATGATCGATGGTTTACTCGGGGCTTCACGCGCTTCTTGGTATTTGGAGCCAATGGCGCTGTTTATGAGAGCCCAGAGCCGGTTTTTGAGCATTGAATATGGGGCAAAAGGCCATTTTGACCCTACGGGAGCGCGCAGGTACCCTTAACCTCTTGCGCCGCGAAGTCGGGCGCAGCACACAGGATTTAAAAGCGATATAAAAGAGAGAAGTGAAGAGCATGCGTACATATAGTCCAAAGGCTGGCGATGCAGTGCGTAATTGGCACATCATCGACGCACAAGATGTCGTTTTAGGACGTCTTGCAAGTCATGCTGCAGTTCTTCTTCGCGGAAAGCACAAAGCAACATTTGCGCCTCACATGGACATGGGCGATTTCGTAATTGTTATCAATGCTGAAAAAGTTGCACTATCTGGACAAAAAGCTAAGCAAAAGTTTTCACACATGCACTCTGGTTTCCCAGGTGGCTTGACTTCAACTGTGTACGGCGAATTGATGGAAAAGCACCCAACTCGCGCAGTTGAAAAAGCGATCAAAGGCATGTTGCCAAAGAATCGTCTTGGCCGTGCAATGTCTGCAAAGCTCAAGGTGTACGCAGGTGCAGAACATCCACACGCTGCACAAGCACCAAAACCATACGAATTCAACCAAGTCTCACAAATCGTCAAGTAATCGAATAGGAAAAAGGGAACCATAATTCATGTCTGAAAACACATTCGTTGACGAACTAGATGAGAACGAAATTCCAACTTCGTACACATCAGCGACACCAGCTGCAGCAACTAACCGTCCAGCACTTAAGGGACCAGGCGCCGGAGTAGGTCGCCGTAAAGAAGCTGTTGCTCGTGTTCGACTCGTTCCAGGAACAGGACGCTGGGTTGTTAACGGAAAGACTCTTGAGAATTATTTCCCAAACAAAGTTCACCAACAATCAGTCTCCGAACCATTTCGCACAGTAGGTGCTGAAGGTTCATACGATGTATTTGCTCGTATCAATGGTGGTGGAGTTTCAGGTCAAGCTGGTGCACTACGTCTTGGCGTTGCACGTTCACTTAATGAAATTGATGCAGAAGCACACCGTCCAGCACTTAAGAAAGCTGGATTCCTTTCACGCGATGCTCGTGTGATCGAACGTAAGAAGTACGGTCTTAAGAAGGCACGTAAGCGTTCTCAATACAGCAAGCGCTAATTTCTATCGTATTTGGAGGCAATCTCCGTGGCCCTTTTCGGCACTGATGGAATTCGTGGCTTAGCAAATGTTGATCTCACGGCTGAATTAGCACTTGATGTTGCAGTTGCCGCGGCTCACATATTGGTTGAATCCCTTGGCGATACAAGTAAACGTCCGCATGCAATTGTTGGTCAAGACTCTCGCGCATCAGGTGAATTCCTAGAAGCCGCTGTCGTTGCCGGTTTAACTAGTGCTGGTGTTGACGTTTATCGAGTTGGAGTTCTACCGACTCCTGCAATCGCATTTTTAGTAGCAGAAACTGGCGCTGACTTAGGCGTAATGATTTCTGCATCTCACAACCCCGCACCAGATAATGGAATTAAATTATTCGCGCGAGGCGGAGAAAAACTAGCGGATTCATTAGAAGCAGCAATAGAAGCGCGTATGGGCGAGCCATGGCAACGCCCCACCGGAAAAGATGTGGGACGCGTCATCGAAGATACAAGCGCTCGCGAAAAATACATCGCACACCTTTTAAAAACCGTTGACACTTCACTCACTGGAATAAAAGTTGTCATCGATTGTGCCAACGGAGCAGCATCTTTTGTCGCACCAACTGCACTAGAAAAAGCTGGAGCAACTGTTGTTGCGATTGCAAATACTCCAACGGGCTTGAATATCAATGATGGCGTTGGATCTACTCATTTAGATTTCTTACGTGATGCCGTTCTAAAGAACAAGGCTGATATTGGAATTGCTCATGATGGTGATGCTGATCGTTGCCTAGCAATTGATGCCGATGGCAACACAATTGATGGCGATTTTATATTGGCAATCTTGGCTAAAGGTTTTAAAGAGCGCGGGAAGTTAAAAGATTCAACTGTTGTAGCTACAGTCATGAGTAATCTTGGATTTCTAATTGCCATGAAAGAGGCGGGAATCGACGTTACAAAAACAGCAGTAGGAGATCGCTACGTACTTGAAAACATGCTTGAAAATAATTTGACACTCGGCGGCGAGCAATCTGGTCATGTGATTATGCGTGATTTCGCGGGCACGGGCGATGGTTTATTGACAGCGCTACAACTGATCAATGAAATGGCGCGTTCGAAGAAATCACTAAAAGAATTAGCATCAATCATGCAACGCTTCCCACAGGTATTGATAAATGTATCCGGCGTAGCAAAAGATAAACTTGAATCATCAACTGCAATAAGCACAGCAGTTGCTAAATATGAATCTGAACTTGGTGATGCGGGACGAATTCTTTTGCGCGCATCAGGTACAGAACCCCTGGTCAGAGTCATGGTTGAAGCACAAAGTGATAGCATCGCCAAAGAAATTGCAGAAAAACTTGCCAAAGTTGTTAAAGAAGAATTGAGGTAGGCACGTGTGCGGAATTGTGGGTTACACAGGGCCACAAACTGCAATCACACCTCTGATTGAAGGTCTGCGTCGTCTTGAATATCGCGGATATGACTCTGCCGGAATCGCACTTGGCACACCCAATAAATTATTTGTTGAAAAACGTGCGGGAAAACTTTCAAACTTAGAAAAAGAATTATCTTCAATTCCAACAGCTCACTCTGGAATCGGTCACACACGCTGGGCGACTCATGGTGGACCTACAGATCGTAATGCGCATCCACACGTTGATAATGATGAAAAGTTAGCCGTTATCCATAATGGAATTATCGAAAACTATGCAGAGCTAAAAGCAGAGCTAGAGAGCAAGGGACACAAATTTTCTTCAGACACAGATACTGAGTCCGTTGCTCACTTACTCAGTGACTTAAGAAAAAAACATACTGGCGATCTATCCGCTGCCATGCGTGAAGCAGTTAAGTCTTTGCGTGGCTCATTCACTCTTGTAGCCATTCACGCAGATACTCCAGATGTAATCGTTGGCGTTCGCCGTAATTCTCCACTGGTAGTAGGCATCGGAAAAAATGAAAACTTTATGGCATCCGATGTTGCAGCATTTATCGATTACACAAAACGAGCGATCGAACTAGGCCAAGATCAAGTTGTAACTCTGTCGCCTACGCATGTTTCAATCACGGATTTAGATGGCAAAGCAGTTACTCCAAAAGAGTATGAAATTACATGGGATGCAAGCGCAGCGCAAAAAGGTGGATTTGCCCACTTCATGCTCAAAGAAATCTTTGAACAACCTAAGGCTGTTGCAGACACTTTGATGGCTCGGTTGAGCGATAACAAACAAATTTTGCTCGATGAAATTCACCTTTCACCAAAGGAGATAAAGTCTCTAGAGAAGATTGTTGTTATCGCCTGTGGAACTGCATATCACGCTGGGATGATTGCAAAGTACGCAATTGAAAAGTGGGCGAAAATATCAGTAGAAGTTGAAATTGCTAGTGAATATCGTTACAGAGATCCAATAATTACAAAAAACACATTAGTAATCGCTATTTCTCAATCAGGCGAAACTATGGATACCTTGATGGCACTACGACATGCAAAGGCTGCGGGGGCACGAGTTCTGGCAATTTGTAATACAAATAGCTCAACAATTCCTCGCGAATCAGATGCTGTTATTTATACACACGCTGGTCCCGAAATCGCCGTGGCCTCCACTAAAGCTTTGCTCACTCAAATTGTTGCTGTGTATTTAATTGGCTTGCATTTGGCGCAGGTCCGCGGAGAACTAAACGATAATCAAGTTGCAAATCTCTATAACCAAATGCTCGAATTACCAGGAAAAATAGAGCAGATACTTGAAACTGTCGAACCACTTCGTGCCCTTACACGTAAATTTGCAGATGCAAACACAATTCTATTTTTAGGCAGAAATATTGGCTATCCAGTTGCCCTTGAAGGAGCACTGAAACTAAAGGAGTTGGCTTATATTCACGCAGAGGGATTTGCTGGTGGCGAACTCAAGCACGGACCAATTGCGTTAATTGATGCTGATTAAGCAACTCCAGTAATTGCAATTCTGCCAGCAGGACATGAACATGCGCTGGATGAAAAAATGGCGAGCAATATTCAAGAAGTTAAAGCACGCGGTGCTCGCGTAATCGTTATTGCTGAAGAAGGTGCAGACCTAAAAGGTGCATTAAGATCAGGTACATTACAGAGTAGAATTATTGAAGCAATTGGTGGAGAGTTAGATAAATCTAAAGCATTGAAACGACAAAT
>JAPOHK010000104.1 GCA_029979485.1 Candidatus Planktophila limnetica | reverse complement strand
CTCGTCTCTAATGTCACCGATAAGACATTCAACTAAGTCCTCTAGCGTAATGATTCCGTCGGTACCGCCATATTCATCCAAAACAATTGCAAGATGTTGTCTTTGATTACGCATTTCCGTGAGCGCAGGTAAAACGCCCTTGGTTCCAGGAAGGAACATGATATTTCGGACCAACTCTTGAACTTTTCCACCCGTTGAAACCAATGAAGTATCAAGCAAATCGCGAACGTGAATAAATCCAATCACTTCATCAGTTGAACCGCGAACCACTGGATAACGTGAATGAGCTTTATCCACCGCGAGCGCAATTGCTTTTGAAATAGTTAAGGAGGCATCCATAAAATCAACTTCAGTCCGGGGCACCATCAATTCGTGAATTTGGCGCTCTGATGCATTAAAGACTTCTTCAACAATATCTCGCTCTTCTTCTGTCAATGCAGCGTGCCCAGCGACTAAATCCAGTAACTCTTCTTCAGACATAGCGGTGCGCTGTTCTTTTGGATCAACGCCGAAGATTCGAACAACGATGTCTGTGGAGTGAGAGAGAAGCCAAATAATGGGGCGAAACAATCTCGCTACGACATCAATAATGGGTGCAGATGCAAGAGAGATTTGCTCCGTACGAAAGAGTGCCAATCTTTTTGGAACAAGTTCGCCAAAAACCAAAGAGAAGTAAGCAATGATCAGAGTTACACCGATTAGTGATGCAATAGAACTAACTGAATCGTTGATACCCAAACTTTCAAGCCATGGGATTACGTATTCACCAAGTTTTTCGGCACCTAACGCTGCAGATAAGAAACCACAGACCGTCACACCAACTTGAGCTGCCGCAAGAAAACGATTGGGATTTTCTGCGAGAGATGCCACACGCTTTCCACGCTTGCCCTTTGAAGCCATTTGGCGAATCTGACTTTCGCGAAGAGAAATAAGTGCAATCTCAGCTGCGACGAAGAGAGAACCTAGAAGTATGATCGCTGTAACAGTTGCTAAAGCCGCGATTAATCCGCCGAACGAGTGGGGCTCCATAAGGATGCTAACTCTACAGGAATCCTTATTGTCGCTACGGGTTAAATACCTTAACCTTGGCTTCGCTGAGTCCACCTGGGCTCATCACCTTCACCTACGGATCGTCGGGCACGTACCTGCCCGGAGAAGGAGAAATTTCTCATGGCTACAGTTGTTTTTGAAAATGCATCTCGTGTTTATCCTGGATCAACCACACCAGCTGTCAACAAATTAAATCTAGAAGTTAAAGATGGTGAGTTTTTAGTTCTCGTTGGTCCATCTGGTTGCGGCAAATCAACATCACTTCGAATGCTTGCTGGATTAGAAGAAGTGGACAGCGGCCGTATTTTAATCGGAGATAAAGATGTTACACATGTTGCACCCAAAGACCGCGATATTGCAATGGTCTTTCAGTCATATGCCTTGTATCCACATATGAGCGTTGCAGAAAATATGGGATTTGCTTTAAAGATTGCAGGTATCCCAAAAGAAGAACGCGATCGCAGAGTTTTAGAGGCAGCAAAATTATTAGACCTCGAAGCATTCCTCGATCGAAAGCCAAAGGCGCTATCTGGTGGTCAACGTCAAAGAGTTGCCATGGGTCGCGCAATCGTTCGCGAACCACAGGTTTTTCTCATGGATGAACCGCTTTCAAATCTTGATGCGAAATTGCGTGTAGCAACTCGCACACAGATTGCCGCCTTGCAACGTCGTCTTGGAATTACAACTGTTTACGTCACACACGATCAAGTAGAAGCGATGACTATGGGTGACCGTGTTGCAGTACTCAAAGATGGAGTTCTTCAACAAGTCGACACTCCACGCAATCTATATGACAATCCAGCAAATGCTTTCGTTGCAGGATTTATCGGTTCTCCTGCAATGAATTTACTTAAAACATCCGTCAGCGGTGGAAAAGCTCAACTTGGGAAACTTTCAATAGATGTACCTGCAAGTGCGGGACCATCTGTCATTATTGGAATTCGTCCAGAAGGTTTTGTTCCTTCGCCAGAAGGATTCGCTGTGAACGTAGAGGTTGTGGAAGAACTCGGAGCTGATGCATTCGTTTACGGTCAGCCAGCAGATTCAAATATTTCCTTTGCGCAAGCAACTGAAGATGGTGCGCAGATAATCGTTCGCTGGGATCCAAAGACTCCACCGAAGCCTGGCGACACAATTACTGTCAGAGCCGACGCCTCAGCAATTCATCTGTTCAACGCAGAATCAGGCGAAAGACTGAAGTAGAGCAACTTCGTCACCGCTCACAAAAGTTTGCGGTGATTCTGGAAGCCCTTTAAGTACATGTACTTTTGCGCGTCCTTGCACTCTCCATTTGTCAGTAAGCACAAGAGCAGTGTCCTCATCTATGCCAAGGAGATAAGTTCCCGGGTCGCTTCGAAGTGCAATGGATGCAATGCGATCTGGAACCCAACCTAGAAACTTGTCATAGTGGGGTATTACTTCTATTTCTGGAATTAAACCAAGACCACTTTGCGCGTGAGATTTTCTAATGCCAACAATCTTTGAACCAAATGCCATTGCTCCTGCAGAACAGCCAGCAAGTGAAGTTCCTGAATGAAACTCTGATTTTATTTTTTCCCACAGTGGAGTTTCTTCAAAAATTTCTGTGATGTACCCCGGATCCCCGCCTGAAAAGTAAATCAGACCAGCATTTGTTACTTCATCAATGTACTGCGGATTGAAAGCGTCTTCTCTCCTTAAAATTGGAAGAAATTTGCACTCCGCACCAATGCGTTTAGCTTGTGCTGCCCCGCGCTCTTTCCAAAACTCAATTCGGTCGGCACTCTCTTGTCCGGCACCCGTTGGAATTTGAATGAAAGTATTTGTTTTACCTCTAAAAATACCTCGATGCAGGAGATTTGTTTCGATCTCCTGCATCTGGATTAAGTACTCGCCTGAGCCAACAAGTGCCAAAGCACCGTGCTCAGAATTCATTGCAATTAAGCCATAGCTTTCTTGAGGTTTTCATCAATTGAATTAAGGAACTCCTGCGTTGTTTGCCATGGCGCATCCGCAGCGATGAGAAGAGATAAATCCTTTGTCATCTTTCCTTGTTCCACGGTTTCAATGCATACTCGTTCAAGAGTGTCACAGAACTGAGAAAGCTCTTTGTTGTTATCGAGTTTGGCGCGATGAGCAAGACCGCGTGTCCACGCAAAAATTGATGCGATTGGATTAGTAGAAGTTGCTTTTCCAGCTTGATGATCGCGGTAGTGACGCGTCACAGTTCCGTGCGCTGCTTCTGATTCAACAACTTTTCCATCCGGTGTCATTAAAACTGATGTCATTAATCCGAGTGATCCATAGCCTTGAGCGACCGTGTCAGATTGAACATCACCGTCATAGTTCTTACATGCCCAGACGTATCCACCTTCCATGCGCAGTGACATCGCAACCATGTCATCAATAAGGCGGTGCTCATACCAAATACCGGCAGCTTCGAACGCTGCTTTAAATTCTGCTTGATAGATTTCTTCAAAAATATCTTTGAAGCGACCATCATAAGCTTTAAGGATTGTGTTCTTTGTTGAGAGATAAACAGGATATTTTCTGTTTAAACCGTAGTTAAGAGATGCATGCGCAAAGTCGCGAATGGAATCATCAAGGTTGTACATACCCATTGCAACACCTGCTGTTGGAAAATCGAAAACATTAAACTCCATCGGCGCAGAACCATCTTCTGGCACAAATGAGAGTGTCAGCTTTCCTGGACCAGGAACTTTGAAATCTGTTGCTTTGTACTGGTCACCAAATGCATGGCGGCCAATGACAATTGGTTTTGTCCAGTGAGGGACCAAACGCGGCACATTACTTATGATGATTGGTTCGCGGAAGATTACGCCGCCCAAAATATTGCGGATGGTTCCGTTGGGAGATTTCCACAT
>JAPOHK010000150.1 GCA_029979485.1 Candidatus Planktophila limnetica | reverse complement strand
TACTCAATTAGCTCATCAGTAATGATTGTCCTGATTGCACAAATCACTGGTGTCTCTGAAATCGCGGCAATCCTCTCAATCTTTGGTGTTAATGCATCAATGATTCTCTTCGGATGGCTGCAAGAGAAATACGAACAACCAGGTAATGGTGGATGGGTTCCATTTATCTTCGGTTGCATCACAGGTATTGTTCCTTGGCTTGCACTTGTGTTTTATGTATTCGGAATCGGCGGACCTGGCGAAACCAAAGCTCCAACATTTGTTTATTTCATCGTTCTAACAATTTTCTTATTCTTTAACTCATTCGCACTCGTGCAATGGTTGCAATACAAGAGAGTTGGAAAGTGGTCTGATTACATGCGTGGAGAGCGGACCTACATCACGCTCTCGCTCGTTGCTAAATCAGCACTTGCTTGGCAAATATTTGCCAACACCCTTATTTCCTAAAAATTAAAAGGGCCCTGAGTTTCCTCAAGGCCCTTGCTCATATTGCATATCTTTTTGGTTATTGCCATTAACCAGAATGCTTTTATGAGACTACGAAGCTGACGACGGGATTCGAACCCGCACCTTCTGATTGGCAAAAACGGATGTGCTATCCGTTACACCACATCAACATCGTGAGGGAATGTTCTCTTAGTTCAAAGACTGAGAACTTCACTAGAAAAAAACTGTGGATAAATAAAACAGGGCATCCGCACGTGAAGTGAGATATGCCCTGTTTCTAGCCAATCAGAAGATATTCAGAGTATTGCACATTTGTCGGTGACTGAGAGTTACTAAAGGGAAGCTTGATGCTCTTTATCGTGATCTAAAAGCACTTGGAGCATTGATTCAATGGTTATCGAACCGAATGTGCGGTGTTGTGCAGCAGCAGCCCGTTCTTGAAGGCTTAGGTTTCTTAGATAAGAAACCATACTTTCTCTGCTATCAATGAGATTTCTTCGCGCTTGCTCAAAGCTTTGCTTTGAGTATTTCTCCGCTGTTTTTACTGGATCTGGTTCCCACCATTGCATTCGCGGAATTGGCGCCCCAGATATTTGTGCTTGTCGCATCAATTCAAAGCGCGCCATCCATACTTCTTTATCTACATCGACAATGTGCCCAAAGATAATTGCGGGCGTCCAATCAGTGCCATTGAATTGATCACTGCGTCCTGATCTTTCTGCAACGTCGCAAATTTCATTGGCCGAGTCAACTAATGCGATTAGTTGTGATTCAAAGTTGGCCATACGCGGGAGTTTAGAACTTTACTTGCCTGAAAACACGCAGTGGGGTTACCATTTACGCATGACACTTCGCAGCCTCCTCCTTAGCTGCCGTGGCGGGGCCAAATAATCGGTCCCCTCGCCGCTGGGTTTGTCGTACCGGTTAACCAGACAAATCCCGTAACTAATAAGGAGTTTTAAAATGAATTTCCCAGAACAGAAACCATCATCGATGCGTGCGCATCGATACTCATCATTTATTCCTGTAGATCTTCACGATCGCACATGGCCAGATAAGAAGATGACCAAGGCGCCAAAGTGGTCTTCCGTTGATCTTCGAGATGGCAACCAAGCGCTCATTGATCCGATGGATACACCGCGCAAGTTAGCGATGTTTAATCTCTTGGTAGCAATGGGTTATAAAGAAATCGAAGTTGGTTTTCCAAGTGCGAGCCAAACAGATTTTGACTTTGTAAGAAAGATTATTGATGAGGGCTTAATTCCCGATGATGTCATCATTCAAGTTCTGACTCAGGCACGCCAGCCGCTTATTGAGCGTACATTCGAATCAATTAAGGGTGCAAAGCAAGCAATTGTTCACCTCTATAACTCGACATCTACATTGCAACGTCGAGTCGTTTTCGGCCTTGATAAAGAGGGCATCAAAAAAATTGCAACAGATGGCGCAAAGATGTGCCTTGACCTCGTTTCAACTGTTCCCGAGACAAAGGTGTCATTTGAATACTCTCCTGAGTCATATACCGGCACAGAATTAGAGTTTGCAGTCGAAGTCTGTAACGCGGTTAATGATGTTTGGAAGCCAACTTCGCAGTGGAAGACAATCATGAATCTTCCAGCCACTGTTGAGATGGCTACACCAAATATTTACGCGGACTCTATTGAGTGGATGTGCCGTAACTTAAATAATCGTGAAAACGTAATTGTTTCTCTGCACCCACATAATGATCGCGGTACCGGAGTAGCGGCTGCTGAACTTGGTTACTTAGCTGGCGCCGATCGCATCGAAGGAACCCTCTTTGGAAATGGCGAACGCACAGGAAATGTTTGTCTTGTAACACTCGGCCTTAACTTAGTTAGCCACGGAATAGATCCAATGATTGATTTCACAAACATTGATGAAGTTCGTCGCACTGTTGAGTACGCAAACCAACTTCGTGTTCCT
>JAPOHK010000004.1 GCA_029979485.1 Candidatus Planktophila limnetica | reverse complement strand
CTGCAGCTGCAGCTGCCGCTCGCGCAGTTGCGCCGGAACCGATTATGACAACAGAAGTTGGCTTTTCTTTATTGTGGATTAGCCATGCATTCTTAAAGCCAAGAACATCCGTTGTAAAAAGTTTCCAAACGCCTTCTTCGTTTACCAAAGTATTGCCACTCTTAATTCTTTGGACAAGAGGATCAACTATTTCGACGCAATTTAGAGCCTCTTCTTTCAAGGGCATAGTGAGAGAAAAACCCGACCAAGAATCTGATTTATCGGATAAAAAACTCCTCAAAGTTCCAGCTGGTACGTCAAATGAAGAATATGTTCCATCAATTTTTAGATACCGATATGCGGCTGTGTGCAATCGAGGTGAAAGCGAATGTGCAATCGGTGAACCAAGTACGGCTGCATTGATCACTTGAATGCACCCGCCTTCCTATTCTTTGTGTACAACGCTTTCCATCCATTGAACTCTTCGATACTAGAAGTGAATCGAGTATCTCCTGGGCTAACAGTAATAAAATACAACCAGTCCCCGGATGCAGGATTTATTGCTGCACTCAATGCGTCTAACCCTGGATTGCCAATAGGTCCGGGCGGTAACCCATATTTTCGATACGTGTTAAAAGGCGATTTCAACGAAGTCGACTGAGTGCTTAGAAACACACTTCCCCGCATCTTTTTTACATAGTGCACGGTGGAATCCATCTGAAGTGGCATACCGATTTTCAATCGGTTACGAATAACTCGAGACACTTTTGTAAAATCCTTGGTATCTCCTTCAGCCTGAATGATTGAAGCGATAATCACTAATTGTTGTGCAGTAAATGATGAATCTTTAGTTAAAGCCAGAGTATTTGTTTTCATCTCGAAACTTCGAACCATGGACTGCAAAGCTTCTAATGCGCTTGTTCCGGGAGTGAAACTATATTGAGCAGGAAAGAGCAAACCTTCTAGAGTTTGAAAACCATCGGGTAGCTGAACGTTTGCAGACGCTTCCTGGATTTCTTTTCGTTCAAAACCACGAGCTTCTAACATCGCAAAAATTTCCGAATTCCAAGCTCCTTCAAATACTTTAATCAAATTAGGAATGCGCGAAGGATCTAGCAATTGTTCGAGCGCTTGCTCTGCAGATATTTTTGTATTCAGCAAATGAAGTCCCGGAGCTATTCTGGCTGCTCGAGTATCAACTATTGCTAGCTTAAAAAAACTTTGCGATGACTCAATCACTCCGGCAGAGAAAAGTTGCTCTGCTATTACTGACCCTGAAGATCCTTCGCCAACAGCAATTTCTACCAATTTCTCTTGCGAAGAAATAACACGACGTGGAAAATCGGCAGCTCCTGAACTAGTTGAACGCAATTCATGCGAGATAAATGTAAATGCAAATACGAGGATAAACGCGAGCATTACTCGCAGAAGGGATTTATTCTTCACAAATCTATTTTCTTTTTTCAATGGCTATGGCGTGTTCAAGTATTGCAACCGCCGACGCCTGATCAATTGCGGCTTTGCTGTTTCTGCTATTCATTCCAGATTCCTTGAGCTGTCTGGCAGCTCCGACGCTCGATAATCTCTCATCAATCATGGAACAAGTAATTCCTGTACGTTCTGAAAGTAGTTCCTTAAATTCTTCAGCTTTCTGCATTGCAGCACCGGCTGCTCCTGATAAATGTTTTGGTGCACCCACATAAATGTGAATTGGTTCATATTCCTGAATTAATTCTTCGATTTGCTGCCATAAATGTTCATCATTGTTTTTCAAGGTAATCAATGGAGTAGCAAGTATCGCGTCGGGATCGCAGACAGCTACACCAATGCGCACATCGCCATAGTCAAAGGCCATCCGTCGCCCTCGAAGCATCTTACTTTCCAGAAATTACTTGTTCGATGGTTAGCAACGCCTCGCTAATTTTGGAAACATCGGTACCGCCGCCTTGAGCAAAATCATCTTTACCGCCGCCGCCGCCGCCAAGAACGGCTGAACCAACTTTTACGAGAGCCCCAGCTTTTATACCTGCAGCTCTGGCTTCATAACTAGTTGCTACCACAAGAATAGGTTTTGCATCAGCTACGCTAATTAAGGCGATAACACTTGAAGGGGTTTTAGAACGCAAATCCAAAGCTATGGTCCGAAGATTATCGCTATTAATCCCATCAGGTAATTGGGAGCTAATTAGGGAAATAGTGCCTAGTTTCTTCACATTCTTAATAAGTTCGGAGCTCTTGGCTAGTGCTGCATCTGTTCGCAAAGTTGCCAATTCTTTTTCGATTTCCTTTATTTTATTCACGAGGTCTGAAATACGCTCTGGCAACTCCTCAACTCGCGCACCCTTGATGATTTCTGTGAGTGAGTTCAAAAGTATGTGCTCTCGGGCTAAAAACTTGTAAGCATCAGCTCCAACCAATGCTTCTACACGTCTCACACCCGCACCAATAGAGGATTCGCTCAGCAACTTAACTACTCCTAGTTGACCAGAACGCGATACGTGTGTGCCGCCACATAACTCTCGAGCCCAATCACCCACACTGACAACTCGGACTTGATCGCCATATTTCTCACCAAATAGCGCCATCGCACCAAGTTTTTTTGCTTCTGCTTGACTCATCACTTCAGCACTGACTTCAAGGTTGTCTAACAACAAAGCGTTTACTCGTGACTCAACATCATTTAGAACAGAATCTGGAACAGCGCCAGTTGCTGGGAAATCAAATCTCAAGCGACCAGGTGAATTTTCAGATCCAGCCTGCGTCGCTGTTTCTCCAAGAATTTCTCTAAACGCTTTATGCACCATGTGAGTTGCAGTATGTGCACGTGAAATTGCTTCGCGTCGTTCGTGATCAATCGTTGCTAAAACAGTATTCCCAGCTTCTACATTTCCGCTGCGCACTCGTCCACGATGAACGCTAATCCCGGGTACAGGAGTTTGTACATCATCAATTTCGATCACCGCACCATTTGAAAGAGTAATGATTCCACCATCTGCTAATTGACCACCGCCTTCTGCATAGAAAGGAGTGCGATCTAAAATAACTTCGATTTCATCGCCTGACTTTGCGGCCTGTACAGACACACCTTCGCTTACTAACGCTTTGATAACAGATTCACTTTCCTGGTGCGTATAACCGATGAATGAAGTGAGTCCGTGTGCATCTGCAATTGATTTATAAACGCTGACGTCAGTGTGGCCACTCTTTTTCGCTTTCGAATCCGCTTTAGCTCGATCGCGTTGTTCTTTCATCAACCGTCTAAAACCATCTTCATCAACATCTAAGCCTTCTTCGCGTGCCATTTCTAAGGTGAGATCAAAAGGAAAGCCATAGGTATCGTGCAGCTTAAATGCTGCATCGCCTGAAATTTTGCTTCCTTTGCTCTTCTTAATAGCAGCACTTTCAACTTCAAATATCGAAGTTCCACTTTTCAAAGTTTGCAGGAAAGTTTCTTCTTCGGCTTTCGTTACAGCCAAAATGCGATCCTTTTCAACATTAAGTTCAGGATACTGCGGGGACATAGCGCCAATTGCAGCCTTCGTTAACTCGTTCATAATCGCATCTTCAGAACCAAGTAGACGCATGTTGCGAATTGTTCGACGCATCATTCGCCGTAGAACATAACCACGTCCCTCGTTTCCCGGAGTTACGCCATCACCGATTAGCATTGCGGATGTACGTGCATGGTCGGCAACCACACGCAAAGCCACATCAGATTTTTCGTCTTTGCCATATTTAACGCCAGTTAATTCCGAAGCTCGCTTAAGAATCTGGGCAGTTGTATCGATTTCATAGATATTTTCGACACCTTGTAACAGAGCTGCCATTCTTTCGAGTCCAAGACCTGTGTCAATGCTCTTTGCAGGAAGTTCGCCAAGGATTGGGAAATCATCCTTTCCGGAACCTGCACCACGTTCATTTTGCATGAAAACTAGATTCCAGACTTCCATGTAGCGATTTTCATCAGCGATTGGTCCACCTTCAGCACCGTAATCAGGACCTCGATCGAAATAAATTTCTGAGCACGGTCCGCATGGACCAGGAACCCCCATTGACCAGAAATTATCTTCCATTCCGCGTCGCTGGATTCTTTCTAAAGGTAACCCGATTTTCTTATTCCAAATTTGAACAGCTTCGTCATCATTGTGAAAGACGGTTACCCATAATTTCGATTCAGGAAATCCATATCCGCCTTCTGCAATAGGGCGAGTTAAAAGATCCCAAGCAAGTGCAATCGCGCCCTCTTTAAAGTAATCTCCAAATGAAAAGTTTCCGCACATTTGAAAAAAGGATGCATGACGGGTTGTCTTTCCAACTTCATCGATATCGAGGGTTCGAACACATTTTTGTACTGAAGTTGCTCGCTTGTATGGGGGTGTAACTTCGCCAAGAAAATAAGGCTTAAATGGAACCATTCCCGCGTTAACTAGCAATAAATTTGGATCATCAGCAATCAAAGAAGCTGAAGGCACAACTGTATGTAGTAAACCTTCGCGGTTATCTGATTCGAAGAAGCGCAGCCAGCGCGAACGGATCTCGGCGGATTCCACTTGTTGGGATCACTCAGCCTTCTTCTTCTTTTTCGTGCGGCTTTTTCCCATTTGCGCAGCTGTAACAAGTGCTCCAGCAACCTTTAGCGCTGGTCCGCTCTTATCGATTAGTCCAGTAGTTGCGCTCGTGATTTTTTCTGAAATATCTTCGACATTTTTTGTAATGCGATTAAAACTTTGGAGTGGACCATTAACCAGAGTTACGGTTGTATGAACTTCCTCAATCAAAGGTGTGGTCTCTTCGGTGACTGCTTTCAAAGAAGCTTTGGCTTCGTCGATAAATCGCCCCACGCGAATAACTGCGTAACTAATAGCAATCGCAATCACAAGAAGGGATGATGCGGCAATAATTGTTGCAATTCCGCCTGGACCCATAACTTCCTCCTTTTATCGCGCGGCTAGAAATTCTTACAAGTCCAGCCTACCCGATTGCCTTACTTGGCTCCCTCTTTTGGAGCCCCATCTATTCCGCTCTCTTTACGTTGGGCAGGAGTAATTGGAGTTGGCGCACCTGTTAAAGGATCTCCACCACTAGCAGTTTTAGGGAAAGCAATAACTTCGCGAATTGAATCTGAATGTGAAAGTAATGCACACAAACGATCTAATCCCAGTGCAATTCCACCATGCGGAGGAGGTCCATAGTTAAAAGCTTCAAGTAAGAATCCAAACTTGCTCGCAGCTTCTTCATCACTTAAACCAATTACTGTGAAAACATCTTTTTGCATAGCGCGATCGTGGATACGAATCGAGCCGCCACCCAGCTCTGTTCCATTGAGAACAATGTCATAGGCATAAGCCAACGCATTAGCAGGATCTTTTGCAAAAGTATTAGCGAACTCTGGCTTTGGTCCAGTGAATGGATGATGCACGGCAGTCCATCCGCCATTATCTGTTGGTTCAAACATCGGCGCATCTACAATCCAGACAAATTCCCACCGGCTGTTATCTATGAGATTGCACCGTTTCCCGATTTCAAGACGTACCGCGCCGAGTAAATTTAAGGAAGCTGTGCGTTCGCCTGCGGCAAAGAAAATTGCGTCTCCAGGTTTGGCTCCAACATGAGTTGCGATATTTGTAGCTTCGTTTTCAGTTAAGTTCTTGGCAACTGGTCCACCTAATGTGCCATCTGTTGAGACCAAAATATAAGCAAGACCTTTAGCTCCGCGAGCTTTTGCCCAGTCTTGCCACGCATCTAATTCTCGTCGCGGAGAATCCGCACCACCTGGCATAACAGCAGCACCAACGTATGGGGCTTGAAAGACCCTAAAAGTTGTTTCTTTGAAAAACTCGGTGCAATCTATGAGTTCTAATCCAAAACGCAGATCAGGTTTATCTGAACCAAAACGTGCCATCGAGTCAAGATAGGTCATCCGTGGAATTGGTAATGTAATCTGATAGTCAAGAACTTCTTTCCACACTTTGACCAAGATTTTTTCAGCGACAGCCAAAATATCTTCTTGATCAATAAATGACATTTCAATATCTAATTGGGTAAATTCTGGCTGGCGATCCGCTCGGAAATCTTCATCTCTGAAACAACGTGCAATCTGATAGTACTTTTCCATTCCTGCAACCATGAGTAATTGCTTAAACAATTGTGGTGACTGCGGCAATGCATACCAACTACCCGGCTGCAAGCGAACTGGAACTAAGAAATCTCGAGCGCCTTCTGGTGTTGAACGAGTTAAATACGGCGTTTCGATTTCAAGAAAAGCTTCATCTTCCATAACGCGGCGAATAGTTGATGTAACTTTCGAACGCAAACGCAAATTTGCAGCCGGCGCTTCACGGCGAAGATCAAGATAGCGATACTTCAATCGTACTTCCTCGGAAATTTCTACATCATCGCCACTGTCTACTGGAAATGGCAGTGCTGATGCTTCGCTCAAAACAACAACTTCATCGCCCATTACTTCAATAGCACCAGTTGGGACGGCGGAATTTTCATTGCCCGAAGGTCTGGCAACAACTTCGCCTGTAATTTTTAAACACCACTCGGCGCGGAGTGCTCCAGCTATTTTCTCATCACGAATAACTACTTGTACCCACCCAGTTGAATCACGAAAATCTATAAATGCAACACCGCCGTGATCGCGACGCCGTGCTACCCAACCGGCAAGAGTTACGCTCTGTCCAACATGGGAAGTGCGAAGCGTTCCAGCTCCGTGAGTGCGCAACATTTACCAGCCTCTTTTTCTAATGTTAATTACTTCGAAGAAACACTCTGAAGATGTTTCTGCAAGGAGGCAAGAGTAACCGAAGAAGTCTTGCCCGTGCTCATCTCTTTGAGTTCCACCACTTCGCTAGCAATTTCGCTATCACCAAGAACAATTGCATAAGCTGCGCCACTCTTATCCGCAGCCTTCATTGAACCTTTCAGAGCCCTATCCCCAAAAGATATTTCTACGCGCAAACCTGAACTGCGTAGTTGCTGGGCAATACTTAACGCTGCAGATTTACTCTCTTCGCCAAGTGGAATGATGAATAAATCTGATTTGAATTCGTGATCGAAGGAAATTCCTTCTGCATCAGCTGCCAATACGCATCGATCAATTCCAAGTCCAAAACCAATTCCCGAAAGCTCCTGTCCACCAAGTTCTGACATAAGTCCGTCATATCGTCCACCGCCTCCAATGCCGGATTGGGCTCCGAGTAATTCATGTACAAATTCAAATGTAGTTCCGGTGTAATA
The DNA here is from genome assembly GCA_029979485.1 of Candidatus Planktophila limnetica. Lineage (GTDB taxonomy): Bacteria > Actinomycetota > Actinomycetes > Nanopelagicales > Nanopelagicaceae > Planktophila > Planktophila limnetica_A. Next base: position 14,806 of record JAPOHK010000004.1, on the reverse strand, counting down.
ATCCAAACCACGAACCATTCGAGGATTTATTGTAAATTCAACACCTAATGCCTCTAGATGCGTCTTAACAGAATCTAATTCTTTAATAGATTCCGGGGATAGATAATCAATCAGTAAAGGAGCTTTACTCATCTGTTTTTTCACTTCATCACGTTTGTCATCGAAGAGACGAAGCGGATTGATAGCGGCTCGGGCTTTTGTAGCTTCGTCCAAATCTAATTTATTGATGAATGTAACCAAATCAACGCGATGCTTGGCACGTGATTGCGCATCACCAAGTGATGTGATTTCTAATCTATATTTCGTCAATCCAATCGCCTTGAACCCTGCATCCGCGATAGCGATAACTTCTGCGTCTAAAGCACTATCTTGAACTCCAATTGCTTCAATTCCTACCTGATAAAACTGACGATATCTGCCTGCTTGTGGTCTTTCGGCACGAAAAAAAGCCCCGCTGTAATAAAGTTTCGCCGGCAATTGACCGCGATCCAAGCCATGTTCGATAACCGCGCGCATGACGCCAGCTGTTCCTTCTGGTCGAAGTGTTATTGAACGACCGCCACGATCTTCAAATGTGTACATCTCTTTAGAAACTACGTCAGTCGATTCTCCAACGCCACGTGTAAACAACTCTGTATCTTCAAAAACTGGCAATTCAATTAATGCATAACCAGCGTTTCGCGCGGGCTTAAGAAGTGCTTCGCGAACATATTCAAATTTTCTAGATTGTGGCGGCACATATTCACTTACTCCCTTAGGAGCTTGAATTTGATTTTTTTTGCTCATCGTTTGGCTGATTTCTTTGCAGCATCGATGAGATATGGGTTAGTTCTTCTCTCATGACCAATATAGGTTTCAGGTCCATGTCCAGGTAAAACACGAAGGTCATCTGAGAGTGTTAAAACTTTATTAACCAGAGTCTCTTGCATTGATTGTGCCGATCCTGATGGCAAATCCGTTCTTCCAATAGCTCCAGCAAAGAGCACATCGCCACTTATAAGAACTTCTTGATTTACGTTAAACATCAACGATCCTCGAGTGTGTCCGGGAGCGTGAATGGCCGCAAACTTCATGCCCAACATTTCAACTTCTGCTCCATGGCGCAATTCTCTTACATCGCTCGGTTCAGAAAAGTCCATTGCGCTTAATGTCGCTAAGAATTCCGGCCCATGAGCACGTTCTGGATGTAAAAGTAAGCCTCGATCTTCGCTGTGAATATAGGCAGGGATGTCATAACCATTTGCAACGGGAACAATTGAAAAAGTATGATCTAAATGGCCATGAGTAATGATTGCCGCAACTGGTTTTAATTTATGCTCGCTTAAAACCATAGCAACTGTGTCGGAAACATCAGGCATTCCAGGATCGACAATCACGCATTCACCACCAGCTTTGTCAGCGATGATCCAGCAATTGGTCGCAAACATTGGGGCGGCGAAGGAGGTGATGAACACGGTGATTCCCCTCATCTACGCCTATATGTGGAGCTTGCTACGCGGGAAATTTCGCCGCGCTCATAGGTACAGGGTACCTTTTACCTTCATCAAGCCGCCTGACCAACTCGATTTAAAGCTCTTTAATCCAAAAATTAGGAGATTTAAGAATTGGTCCAATAGCGAAAATCGAATTCGATTAACGCGCTGAAGGGAAGACCATGTCTGACATCAATCCAACTTCTATTTCAATTCCAACTTCTGCAGCATCTGCATTGATTGGCGATCCAGCCAAATTTGGATACGTAGCTCCTGATGGAACGGTCTTCGTTAAAACTTCAACCGGCGACAAAGCTGTTGGTTCATATCCAGGCAAAAGTGAGGAAGAAGCTCTCGCCTACTTCGTACGAAAGTTTGAAGCCGTTGCTTCTGAAATTGCCCTGCTTGCCGCTCGAATTACAAGTGGAGCCATGGTCCCTTCCGATGCACTTGCATCAGTTAAAAAATTACGCGAGCAAGTAAAAGAAATTAATGCGGTGGGCGATCTTGATGCACTTGCCAGTTCAGTAGATCAACTTGAACCACTTATCGAAGGTCATCGTGGTGCGTATGAAGCAAAGAAAGCAGCAGCTGAAGCTGAAAAATCAGCAAAGCGTGCGCAAGTATTGATTGAAAAAGAAAAGATTGTTGCGGAGGCAGAATCTCTTGCTTTGTCTGAGAGTTGGAAAACCACTGGCGATCGACTTAAAGAGTTGCTAACTGAATGGAAATCTGCCCCTCGTCTAGATAAAAAAACAGATACAGAATTGTGGAAACGTTTCTCAGCATCTAGAAATAAATTTGATAAGCGTCGACGTACACACTTTGCGAATCTTGAGGCCACAACAGCAGTTGTCACGAATGCCAAGAAGAATCTGGTCGCAGAAGCTGAGAAACTTGCTACTTCAACCGATTGGGTGGCTACTGCTAAAGCTTTCAAATCTCTCATGGATCAATGGAAGGCCGCAGGACGCGGTAAGCCATCTGATGACGCAAAACTTTGGGCACGATTTAAGAAAGCTCAGGATCAATTCTTCCAAGCAAAGAGTGCGGATCTAGAAAAGCGCGAAGTAACGATGAGTGCAAACTTAGCAAAGCGTGAGGAACTTATCGTTCAAATTGAGGCGCTCATTCCCTTTACTGATGTTAAAGATGCAAAGAATAAGTTTCGAGAGCTTGCTCGTTCATGGGAAAAAATTGGGATGACCAATCGTGATAAGCGCGCAGCACTTGATGCGCGTGTAAGTAAAGTTGAAGAAGCAATCAAATCTGCCGAGGCGGAAATTTGGCGCAAAACAGATCCAGCGGCCAAGGCTCGTGCAGCCGAAGTCGTTGTTCAGCTACAAGGCGCTATAGATAATTACGAAAAAATTGCAGCAAAGGCCACCAGCGCTGGCAATGCCAAGAAGGCGGCGGAAGCATTGGAATCTGCAGCTGCTAGACGTACATGGCTTGAAGAAGCACAAAAATCACTCGCTGAATTTAATTAATTGTTTGTAGTGCGGTAAACGTCGTACACACCTTCAATTGAACGAACTGCGGTCAAAACTGCATCTAGATGCGTTGCATCTGCCATTTCAAATGTAAATCTTGATATAGCCACCCTATCTTTCGTTGTACTAACTGCCGCGCTGAGGATGTTTACATGTTGCTCAGATAACGTTCGTGTCACATCTGCCAATAGCCTCGCGCGATCGAGTGCTTCTACCTGTATGTTCACCAAGAACAAACTTGATGCTCCATCTAACCACTTGACACCAACAATACGATCAGATTGATGAAGTCGTAAATCATCAGCATTTACGCAATCGATCCGGTGCACAGAAATTCCGCTCCCACGAGTAATGAATCCCATGATTGGGTCCCCTGGAACGGGTGTGCAGCAACGAGCAAGTTTTACAAGTACATCATCAATTCCTTCAACTTTAATTGCACTACTAGAACGTTTTGCAACCGGTGCTCCCCCAGGAACAAAATCCATTGTTGGTTCTGGATGTGAATCTTCGACACCCATAAAGAGAACTAATTTGTCGATGATTGCGGCAGCTGAAACATGGCCGTCTCCAACTGCTGAATACAATGCGGAAATATCTGGGTATCTAAGTTCATGTGCGAGTTCTAAGAGCGCGTGTCCTGCGAAAATCTTCTGCAATGGCAGTCCTGCTTTACGCATTTGGCGTGCAATCGATTCACGACCTGCTTCTATCGCCTCTTCACGACGCTCTTTGCTAAACCATGCTTTGATTTTTGATCTTGCACGGGGACTTTTGACAAAATTTAGCCAATCGCGAGATGGTGCTGCAGAATCACTTTTATTCGTTACAACTTCAACAACATCACCATTGTTAAGGCGGGTGTCTAAAGGAACTAAGCGTCCATTAATCTTCGCACCTGCGCACCGATTACCAACATCGGTGTGCACTGAATAAGCAAAGTCAACAGGTGTGGAGCCACCGGGTAAAGCGACAACACTTCCCTTTGGAGTAAAGACGAATACTTCTGGTGTGCCCAAATCAAAACGGAGTGCCTCAAGAAACTCAGATGGGTCCTCAGTTTCTTTCTGCCATTCATGTAGTTGACGCAACCACAACATCTGAGGCGAAGATGAGTTCGTATCGGTGCCGTGCTTGTACTTCCAGTGAGCTGCGATACCGAATTCTGCCCGTGAATGCATTTCAAAGGTTCGAATCTGAATCTCAATAGCTTTTCCATCTGGTCCAATGACAGTTGTATGAAGTGATTGATATAAATTGAATTTCGGCATGGCTATGTAATCTTTGAATCGTCCTGGAACCGGCGACCATCTAGCGTGAATAGAGCCTAAAACGGCATAACAATCTTTTACATCGTTTACGAGTACTCGAATACCGACGAGGTCATAAATGTCGTTAAAATCTCTGCCACGTACAACCATCTTTTGATACACACTGAAAAAGTGTTTTTTTCGACCTGTCACTGTGGCTTCAACGTTATCTTTAGCCAAATCTTCTTCGACAGTTTTAATAACTTCAGCTGTTAGTGCGTCTCTTGAAGGACTGCGTTCTGCCACTAACCTCGATATTTCTTCAAACTTCTTTGGTTCCAGTATTGCAAAAGAGAGATCTTCAAGTTCCCACTTAATTGCATTCATACCCAATCGGTGAGCTAGCGGCGCATAAATGTCTAAAGTCTCTCGTGCCTTTCGTTCGGCGCTCTGCGGATCAACGTACTTCCAGGTCCGAGCATTGTGGAGACGATCTGCTAATTTAATAACAAGAACTCTGATGTCTCGAGACATCGCAACGACCATTTTGCGAACAGTTTCTGCTTCAGCCGTTGGTCCGTAACTTAATTTATCAAGCTTTGTTACACCATCCACAAGTGATGAGATTTCATCCCCGAAATCACTTTTCAGTTGCGCCAGTGAATAGGGCGTATCTTCAACCGTGTCATGCAATAGTGCGGCAATAATCGTCGAATCATTTAATCCTAATTCGGAGAGAATATGCGCAACTGCGACCGGGTGAGTTATGTACTCATCACCAGATTTTCTCAGTTGACCATGATGAGCAGACTTTGCTACTTCATAGGCTTTTTGAACTTTTGCAACATCAGCCTTCGGATCATGCTCCTGTAAGGAGCTGATCAAAGGTTGTAAGAGTGTGTCCATCTGGGACGCAAATAAAGTTACTTGCGACCTTTACGTTTTGGTTGATTGCGAGGTCCGCGCTTTTCATTCGAAGCATCTGAAACTGATGCTCCTGTTGAAGCAAGCACCGGAGATCCGCCACGAGCATTTACACGTTTGGCTAACGCTTTCATAGCTGGTTCGCGCTCACGCATTGCAGCTAGCAGTGGAGTTGCAATAAAAATAGATGAATAAGCACCCGTTGCAAGACCTATGAAAAGAGCAAGAGATAAATCCTTTAATGTTCCTGCTCCTAGCAATCCAGCACCCACAAAAAGGATTGATCCAACTGGCAGCAAGGCAACGATTGATGTGTTTATTGAGCGAACTACAGTTTGGTTCACAGCCAAATTTGCGGCTTGCGAATAGGTCATTTTAGATGTTGAAGTAATTGATCGAGTATTTTCTCGAACTCTGTCGAAGACAACAACAGTGTCATAGAGCGAATAACCCAGAATTGTTAAGAATCCAATAACGGTAGCGGGAGTAACATCAAATCCAACCAATGCGTAGATTCCGACCGTTATAAACACATCGTGCACCACAGCAACAATTGCTGAAATTGCCATTTTCGGTTCAAACGCCATTGCCAAATACAAAATTACAACGATCAAAAATCCAATTAATCCGTAGAGAGCTTTACGAGTGATTTCTTTACCCCATGAAGGACCAATAATTTGAGTATCAATTGAATCAACACTGACACCAAAGGTGGAAGCAAGGGAATCCTGAACTGCGTTGGACTCTTGTGTTGTCAGTGAACCTGTTTGAATTCTAATTTTGTCATTTCCGACTTGTTGAATAATTCGTTCGCCCGTTAAACCTGCTGAAGTTAATGCAGATTCTGCTTGCGCAATCGTTGAACCAGCTTTTGTGACCGTGTATGAGGATCCACCTTTAAACTCAATACCAAGGTGTAAACCCTGAAGTGAAAGGGCCGCGATTGAAGCAATAATTAAAAGGCCTGAGAATGCATACCAACGACGACGCTTGCCAATGTAATCAATAGAAGTCTCACCCGAGTGCAAACGAGCGCCTAATCCTGAAAACTTAGACATTGATTATGCCTCCTTTGTTGAGTGAGTTGAATTACCAAAACTCTTAGCCGATACACCTGAAAGTGCATGTCCAGAACTGAAGAATTTAAGTTTTGCCAGGAAGACAGTCAATGGTTTTGTAAATGCAAATACCACCAATAGATCGATCAGGGTTGTTAATCCCAAAGTAAATGCGAAGCCACGAACACCGCCCACAGCGAAGAGATACAAAAGAATCGCAGAAATAATCGAAACAAAGTCAGCAACAACGATTGTGCGTCGAGCCTTTGTCCAACCTGTCTCTACCGCAGATCGCAGGGAGCGTCCATCTCGAACTTCATCTCGAATACGTTCGAAGTAAACGATAAACGAGTCAGCCGTAATACCGATTGCCACAATCGCTCCGGCAATACCCGCCAAGGTTAGGGTGAATCCAATCCATTTACCGAGAAGTAAGAAAGACATGTAAACGAGAGCACCGGCAACTAATAACGAACCAATCGAAACCAGTCCCAAACCGCGGTAATACAAAATCGAATAAAGAAAAATTAGGATTAAACCTAAAAGCCCGGCTAGTAGACCAGCATCTAATTGATCAGCACCAAGTGTTGGAGAAACTTGTTGAACTTCTCCGCGATCAAATGCCAATGGCAGTGCTCCGTACTTAAGAACATTTGCTAGATCTTGAGCTTCTAACTGCGTGAATGAACCGGTAATTTGAGCATTACCTGAAGGAATTGCTTCATTGATGCGTGGCGCGGATACAACTAAGCCATCTAGAACAATTGCAACTTGATTCTGTGGACTTGGCAGTGATGTTACGCGAGCAGTTATATCGCCAAAAGCCTTTGTTCCTTCGCCATTAAACACTAGAGAGACAAACCAAGCATTTCCCCCTTGCTGGTCTATTCCTGCAGTCGCTTTAGAAACTTGCCTTCCAAGAACTTCTGCTTTATCTAAAATATACTTTGCCGCGCCGCTTCGATCGCACGCAACGATTGGAGTATCTGCGTTATCAGAACCCGTTCCTTGAAGATTCTCAGGCTTTGTGCAATCTAACGCAGCGAATTGTGCGTTTAGTTCTGGCGTAACTGCGGCAGCAGGAGTTGCTGCTGGATCAGTTGGCGCGGCAGATGCAGTACCCGCAGCCGTTGCCAAAACTTGTCTAAATCGTAGTTCAGCAGTTTGACCAACTAGTTCAACTACTCGACGACCAGTATCACCTGGAATTGAAATAATAATCTGACGATTTGTTCCGCTACCTTGCGCCGCAACTTCACTTTCAGCTACGCCTAATGAGTTAACACGTTGACGAATAATTGACACTGCCTGATCGATTGCCTCTGTTGTTACTTTGCCGTTATCCCCCGGTGCAATACGTGGTTGCAAGGTAACGCTGGTGCCACCGCGAAGATCTAGTCCAAGTCGAACTGAAGTCGCTCCAGTGATGAAAACTGTTGCAACTAGAGCGAGCATGATTAGACCAAGGATGAGAAGGGTGCGCCCAGGACGGGTGGAATTTTTAATTGGCTTATTCGAGGTAGACATAAGTGCAGAGTCTAGGCGTGATTATCTGGTGTGTCGAAAAGGCCCGGAGTAGCGGCTAATTCTGCAGGAGGAGTGCGCCCAATATGGGTCCAACCCAAAGCAGTAGCAATTCGCCCTCGAGATGTTCGCGCCATAAAGCCATTTCTGACCAAGAATGGTTCAGCAACGGATTCAACAGTTTCGGTTTCTTCACCAACTGCTATAGCTAATGTTGAAAGTCCAACAGGTCCCCCGTTAAATCTTTCGATGAGCGCTGTTAAAACTGCTCGATCTAATCGGTCTAAACCTTTTTCATCTACTTCATACATTTGTAGCGCTGACATGGCATGACCATGAGACAAAGTATTGCTGCCTTGAACTTGTGCAAAATCTCGCACTCGTCTGAGTAATCTATTTGCAATTCTTGGAGTCCCACGAGATCGTCCAGCAATCTCATCAACTGCTTTTGTATCAATGATTAAACCAAGAAGCTGCGCGCTTCTTTTAATAACAGTGGCCAGATCTTTTTCATCATAAAAATCTAAATGCGCGGTAAAGCCAAAGCGATCTCGTAACGGACTCGGCAGTAATCCCGCGCGTGTTGTCGCCCCTACGAGTGTAAAGCGAGGAAGTTGTAAAGGAATCGCAGTCGCCCCTGGCCCTTTGCCAACAATTACATCTACTCTGAAATCTTCCATCGCAAGATACAACAGCTCTTCTGCGGGGCGTGGCAACCTATGAATCTCATCCAAAAATAGAATTTCACCTTCAACTAATGAAGAGAGAATTGCAGCCAAATCTCCAGCATGAGTAATCGCTGGACCACTGGTTACGCGAATGGGCGTATTCATTTCGCTAGCCAAAATCAATGCCAGGGTTGTCTTTCCTAATCCAGGAGGACCTGAAAGTAAAATATGATCTGCAGCGCTTTCACGTTTTCGCGCTGCACTTAACAACACATCAATTTGATCACGAACTCGATCTTGGCCAATGAAATCGCCTAAAGTTTTTGGGCGCAGGGCATTTTCTGCAGCGCCATCATCGCTGCGAAGCGCCTGCGTTACTAAACGATCATCTGGTGTCATTTTTTACCATTTTGAAGCGCTAATTTAAGTAAGTCACCTAACTCCATCGAGGCAATCTCTTCTTGGGAAACATTTGATAAAACAGAGTTTATGGCTTCATCAGAATCTTTTGCTGAAAATCCAAGTGATATCAGGGCACTTGTTAGTTGTTCTCTCCAAACAGGTTGGTGAGAAATTCTCTGTCCACCGTGACCGAAATCAGATAACTTAGATTTCAATTCGAGCACCATGCGCTGTGCTCCCTTTTTGCCGATACCAGGAACCTTTTCAATTGCTGAGATATTTTCTGTATTTACAGCGTGGGCCAATTCAGTTGGAGTTAGCGCTCCCAAAATAGAGAGTGCAACTTTAGGTCCGATTCCAGAAACAGTTTGAACCAGTTCAAATACAACACGTGAAGGTTCATCACTAAACCCAAAGAGGGTTAGCGAATCTTCACGGACAACAAGTGACGTGTATAGATGTGCCGGTGCTCCAATTGAAAGCGATGAACTTGTGTGTGAATTAATCAGAACATTCATGCCTACTCCCCCGACTTCAATGATTGCTCGCTCGGGCGAGAGAGATTTAACAATTCCACTTAAAGTTGCAATCATTTAAGTGCAGCCAATCTCGTCTTTTCGGCCATAAGCGCCCTCTTAATCTTTGAGTTCGCTCCCCCTCGCCATATGTGACAAATAGCAAGAGCGAGTGCATCTGCGCTATCTGCGGGCTTAGGAATCTCCTTTAAATTTAATAATCTTTTTACCATTTCAGAAACTTGAGATTTATTTGCTCGCCCAGATCCAGTAACGGCTGCCTTAACTTCACTTGGCGTGTGCATAAAGACTGGGATGTTATTTTGCGCGGCCACTAATAGCGCGATGCCAGCAGCTTGGGCGGTCCCCATAACCGTTCGTACATTGTGTTGAGAAAAAACTCTTTCAACCGCAACAGCATCGGGAGAAAATTTATGAACCCATTGAGTAATTTCACTGTGCAAAGTGAGCAAACGATGATCTAGGTCGGAATCAGATGGAGTCATGATGACTCCGACGCCATCGAGTGACAATGTAGAACCAGGAGAGCCTGAGACGATACCTACCCCGCATCGAGTCAAACCTGGATCAATACCTAGTACTCGCATGTGGCTAGCCTAAGAGGTTGAGTGAAAAAATTAAGCCAGACTCGCCATTACCTCATCTGATACGTCTGCGTTACTGAAGACATTTTGCACATCATCTAGCTCTTCAATCGCATCGATAAGTTCGAATACTTTGGTGGCAGATTCTGCGTCTAAATCGATAGTCATGGAGGGAATGAAAGATGAATCTGCGGATTCATAATCAATGCCAGCGTTTTGTAGAGCAGTACGCGCGCGAACTAAATCACTTGCTTCGCAAACTATTTCAAATGAATCGCCATTATCTTTAACTTCTTCGGCACCAGCTTCCAGCACTGCCTCCAGAATACTTTCTTCTGTTGCACCAGATGCTTTATTGACGGTGATTAAACCTTTGCGGTGAAACAAATACGAAACAGAACCTGGATCAGCCATGGATCCACCGTTACGAGTTACTGCTACACGAACTTCAGAAGCCGCGCGATTTCTATTATCGGACAAACATTCGATCATGATCGCAACACCCGCTGGACCGTAACCCTCATACATAATTGTTTCCCAATTTGCTCCGCCAGATTCAAGACCGGCGCCGCGTTTAATTGCGCGATCAATATTGTCCGCAGGCATCGAATTCTTCTTTGCCTTTGCAACCGCATCAAAAAGTGTTGGGTTGCCGTCCATATCTGGACCACCATTGCGTGATGCAACTTCAATGGCTTTGATGAGCTTTGCGAAATTCTTTGCACGACGGCTATCAATAACAGCCTTCTTATGCTTAGTTGTCGCCCACTTGGAATGGCCGGACATTTAACACCTCACCTGAAAGTTTAATTATCGTATGTCTTACTTTATCGTAATTTCAGCAAACTCCTACTTGCAAACTTTTTCCAAAAAATAGCGATGGACACTGTAATCATCCGTAATTTCAGGATGAAATGCAGTCGCTAACAGATGGCCTTGACGCACTGCAACGGCGTGGGAAACGCCATCGGTACCCGTATAGGTGGCTAAAACTTCGACATCTTTGCCAACTTTTTCTACCCAAGGCGCTCTAATGAATACTGCGCGTATTGTGGAATTCGATATTGCAGGGGCAATTACATCACTTTCAAAAGAATCAATTTGTCGCCCAAACGCATTTCGGCGGACCGTAATATCAATTCCACCAAAAGTTTCTTGTCCCTCTTTTGCAGCGACAATCTGATTAGCCAACATAATCATTCCGGCACAAGATCCATAAACAGGCATGCCAGCTGCAATTCGCTTTTTAATAGGTTCAAATACTTCAAATGTTTTTGCAAGAGAAACAATCGTTGTTGATTCTCCACCAGGAATAACGAGGGCATCAATACTTTCTAACTCGCTAACCCGACGTACTTCTATGGCTTGAACTTGACAGTGCGATAAGGCGCCGACGTGCTCGCGGAAATCTCCTTGTAGAGCTAGAACTCCAACACGCAAGTTTTTGATTACCAACCGCGTTCGGAAAGACGATGTGGCGCTGGAAGATCTGCAACGTTGATACCAACCATGGCTTCACCAAGTCCACGAGATGCGTCAGCAACAACTTTTGGATCATTATAAAAAGTTGTTGCCTTAACACACGCTGATGCGCGGCGTTTTGGATCCCCAGATTTAAAGATTCCAGATCCAATGAAGACTCCATCTGCGCCCATCTGCATCATGAGTGCAGCATCAGCTGGAGTTGCTATACCTCCGGCTGTAAAGAGAACAACAGGAAGTTTTCCAGTCGCTGCAACTTCTTTTACCAAGTCATAAGGAGCTTGCATTTCTTTGGCTGCAACATAAAGCTCATCGTCTCGCATGGATGTGAGGCGGCGAATTTCTCCACCAATTTGGCGCATGTGCGTCATCGCATTGGAAACATCGCCCGTGCCAGCTTCTCCCTTTGAGCGAATCATGGCGGCACCTTCATTAATGCGACGAAGCGCTTCTCCTAAATTAGTAGCACCGCAAACAAATGGAATAGTGAAATCCCATTTATTGATGTGATTTGCGTAGTCAGTTGGGGTTAAAACTTCTGACTCATCGATGTAATCAACACCGAGGCTTTGGAGGATCTGTGCTTCAACAAAGTGTCCGATGCGTGCTTTGGCCATGACTGGAATAGATACAGCTGCTTGAATTGCTTGGATCATGTCTGGATCTGACATGCGAGCAACGCCACCTTGTGCGCGTATATCTGCTGGGACTCTTTCAAGTGCCATAACAGCAACAGCGCCAGCATCTTCGGCAATTTTTGCTTGCTCAACATTGACAACATCCATGATGACGCCGCCCTTAAGCATTTCTGCCATACCGCGTTTAACGCGTGATGTTCCGCTTTCCTGTGCCATTACAACTCCCTGTTTGACTAGGTGGCTAATACTACTTTGAAGTTGGAGTTGGCGCGCTCGCTACTTTGCGCGTGAAATCTGGCTCTTTATCCGTTAGGGCTACCCACACTTGACCGGGTGCGAACTTTATTTCTGCCCCTGTTGCATCTGTCCACGTCGTCGGAGATAAAGAATCCGGTCGATTCCATGTTGCCGCGATCACAGTTGAATCGCGCAATACATATCCTTTACCGGTACCAACAGTCTGTGAAAATGGAGTATTTCCTCCGAATTTATCGCCATATTCAGATGGAGTTATAGAAACTAATTGAATTACTAAAGTTGTAGGTCCAAGATTCTTTCCGAGATCAGATACATTCGGTACAGAGTTAACACTTAAGAACCAACGATTTGATGTCACATCCCATGCAGCAGAATATTTCTGAGCTGGCCAATGCATTGTGACATCGCTAATTTCAAATCCTTGGTTCTCTAACTTCTTGGAGAAAGTCCATCCAACATTCTTTGCTGAATCAATCACTGTTGCCTTGCTAGCTTCGTTAGCCATAAGAGTTTGAGCATTGAGAAACATGGCATATGGCTGAACTCTGTTTGGGTCGGTTTCATAGAACACTGGACCTCTTCGCATTGCGCCAACATCAGATAAATTGGCATCTGCGATTACAGGAAGTAATTTCTGTTGCGCACCACTGTAGGCAAATGCAACGCGACCATATTGGGCTAACAATTCGATATCAGTGATGCGAGCACTTCTGACTGGGCCAATTCTTGGCGGAATACTTGATGAAAAAACAGCGGCTAATCTGGTTAGGCCGCCTTCTACTTGCTCGATATAAACAACATCGGCAAACTCCAATCCCACTTGAGGACGAGCGCTGCGAGTGTCATCAATTTTTACAACTAAAACTGGACCATTTTCACCCTCCCGACCACTAAGCATGTTGGTCTGAACTGGATCTGAAATGAATTGAGTAACAGATTGCGATATTGAGGCACAGCCCGCCGTGCTTAGAACAGCGAGATAAGTTGCAAGGACAAGAGCAATTTTTGCTTTAGAGAACATCTGATTCGAATTCATAAGTAACGGGTAGCGGCGCGTTTCCTGCGAGTCGAAAAGTACGGAAAATAAATTTCTTTCGTACCAATTGCGTTCTGGTTACGGCATCAACATGAAGTGCAATAGCAATTCTAATTTTATCCGTTAACTCAGAAAGTTCTCGAAGAAGAGAAGCTTCAGCCGGTCTTGCACTGCTTTGCCCATCTGCTAACAACAAGCCAAGTGCTCCGGAAAGCCCGCTCTCTGCAACTGATCGCTTTTCAATTATTGCTTCGCGTGCTTGATAGGCAGCTGCCGTAAGCAACATTGCTGATGCAGGGTCGGCGATTTCACTTCTAGCAATTTCAAGTGCAACCGCTGCGCGCCTTTGAAGCAGACTATCTAAATTCGCCCAACTTGTTTCAACGCGATGGTGGAGACGATCTAATCGAGTTGCAGAGAAAGATAGATACCAAAGAAAAATCAGTATCAAAATCGCGACCGCAATCAGCGTTTTCATTTAAGAATCCCCCTTTGGATCTCTACCAAGGAACTTACTCCATGCTCGATTTTCGGATGTGAGTCGGACTTTCTCACCGCTAACGAGGGACATTTCGTAGATCGAGAAAATTTGATCCGCGACAACTTTCCAGTCAAATTGTTGTGCATGCAATTTGCCTGCTCTACCCAATTCAATTCTACGATTGTCATCTCGTAATAAATCAATTACTCGTTTAGCCAAATCTGTCGAACTTTCGGATTCAAATAATTCACCAAATTGACCATGATTTAATAAGGAATCAAATGCGGGAATATCACTTGCCACAACAGTAGCTCCGCCGGCTAGTGCTTCGGCAAGGATAATTCCAAAAGATTCTCCACCAGTATTTGGTGCGATGTACAAAGAAATAGAAGCTAAAAAGTTTGCCTTATCTTGCTCTGATATTTTCCCAAGAAAGGTCAATCTGGATTGCATTTGTGGATCTATATCTTTAATTACTTCTTCAGGTTCACCAGGTCCTGCAACAAACACATGAACATCGGGGGCGAAACGCGAAATTATAGGAAGGGCATCGACCAGGACTGATAAACCTTTTCTTGGCTCTTCAAAACGACCAATGAAACCGAGAGTGTTGCCTTGCCATTTTTCTTGTGCAACACCATCTCTGTATCGATCAGCATAAATACCATTTGGAATAACGACGGCATCAGTTTCCAAATGTTCTGTCAAGGTTGCACGAGCTGCTTCACTGACAGCGATGCGGGCAGATAGTTTCTCAATTACTGGTTCAAGAATGGGACCAATTGCAAATATTGCTTTTTGTCTCTTTGCTGCGGCATGGAAAGTTCCAACCATTGGACCTTCAGCAGCCCAACAAGCTAATAACGAAATTGATGGAATTGCAGGTTCATGTAAATGCAAAATGTCGAAATCGCCTTGAGCTATCCATTGGCGAACTCGAGCAAATGCAATAGGACCAAAGAGAACTCTTGCTACTGCACCGTTATAGGGAATTGCAATT
>JAPOHK010000015.1 GCA_029979485.1 Candidatus Planktophila limnetica | reverse complement strand
TTTTAGAATTGGTGCCAGCGCACTTCTCAATGATTTATTGATGCAACGCATGAAAATGGATGATGGCTACTACGCTAGCCCTCAGTATGTAACGATTGATTAATGGAGAAATTCGCATGACTTTTGAATATGCACCGGCGCTAGAATCTCGCGCCAGCGTCTCCATAAAGCCCAAATATGGGCACTACATTGGCGGAAAATTTGTAACAGGCGAAAAACATTTTCCAACTATTAATCCTGCCACCGAAGAAGTTTTGAGTTCAATTTCACTCGGTGGGAAAAAAGATGTTGACGCAGCGGTTAAAGCAGCAAAAAAAGCGCTGGATTTACATTGGTCCAAACTTTCTGGTCGTGAACGAGGCAAATACCTCTTCCGTATTGCTCGAATTTTGCAAGAACGTGCTCGCGAATTTGCTGTGCTAGAAAGTTTAGATAATGGAAAACCAATCCGAGAATCTCGCGATGTTGATGTGCCTCTTGCTGCTGCTCATTTTTTCTATCATGCAGGGTGGGCAGATAAACTCGAGTTAGCATGAGTAGGAACAAAAGCAAAACCACATGGCGTTGTAGGACAGATTATTCCTTGGAATTTTCCATTACTTATGCTTGCATGGAAAATTGCACCAGCTCTTGCAACTGGAAATACAGTTGTTCTTAAACCTGCTGAAACCACTCCTCTCACAGCGCTTCTTTTCGCAGAAGTGTGTGAGCAAGCTGGTTTACCTGCTGGAGTTGTAAATATTGTTACCGGAGACGGATCAACCGGTGCTCTAATTGTGAATCATCCTGGTATCAACAAAATTGCATTCACAGGTTCGACTGAAGTCGGAAAGATAATCGCCGAATCAGTAGCTGGAACCTCTAAGAGTGTGACCCTCGAACTCGGTGGCAAGGCTGCCAACATTGTTTTTGAAGATGCTGCTATTGATGAAAGTGTTGAAGGAATTGTTAACGGAATTTTCTTTAATCAAGGTCACGTGTGCTGTGCTGGATCACGTCTTGTGATTCAAGAGAGTATCTCCGATGAGTTTATTAAGAAACTGCAAAAGCGCATGGAAAAAATCCGCGTGGGCGATCCGCTAGATAAAAACACTGATTTAGGTGCGATCAATTCACGTGCTCAATTAGAGAAAATCAAAGAATTAGCCCTTGCAGGAGATGCCGAAGGAGCAGAGCGCTGGAGTCCAGAGTGCTCAATACCAAATAAGGGTTTCTGGTTTGCGCCGACAATATTCACTGGTGTTACGCAATCTCACAGAATTGCACGTGAAGAAATCTTCGGACCAGTTCTTTCAGTTCTAACATTTCGTACTCCTCAAGAAGGAATTGATAAGGCGAATAACACTCCATTTGGATTATCTGCCGGTGTCTGGAGTGAAAAGGGTTCGAAAATTCTCTGGGCTTCTCAGAAATTAAAAGCTGGAGTTATTTGGGCAAATACATTTAATAAATTTGATCCAACAAGTCCATTCGGTGGATATAAAGAATCTGGCTGGGGTCGTGAAGGTGGTCGCCATGGATTGGCTGCGTATCTCAAAGGAGTAATACATGAGTAAGCGCATTGATGTAAAAAAGACGTACAAGTTGTTCATCGGTGGAGCTTTCCCACGTTCCGAATCTGGCCGCACTTATGAAGTTAAGAATTCGCGTGGTGTCTTCGTGGCTAATCCTTGTTTAGCATCACGCAAAGATCTTAAGGACGCAGTTGTTGCAGCGCGCGCGGCGCAATCTGGCTGGGCACATGCGACTGCGTACAACCGTGGGCAAATCCTTTATCGAATTACTGAAATGCTTGAGGGTCGACGTGATCAATTCGCTGCAGAAATTTGTGAGCTCACTGGATTTACTCCAAAGAAAGCACAGGATGAAGTTGAAGCAAGTATAGATTTGCTAGTTTGGTACGCAGGATGGACAGATAAAATCAGCGCTCTAGATGGTGCGACTAATCCAGTTGCGGGTCCTTATTACAACTTCACAATTCCTGAAGCACTTGGTGTGGTGGGCTTCATTGCTCCAAAAAAATCTGCGTTACTTGGATTTGTTGCAGGCATAGCTCCAATTATCGCCAGTGGAAACACTGTTATCGCTTTAGCAAGTGAAAGCGCTCCTCTGTCAGCTATGAGCCTTGCTGAAGTTATTGCAACTAGCGATGTTCCTGCTGGTGTTGTAAATATATTGACTGGAAAGAGCACTGAGTTAGCACCATGGTTTGCATCTCACATGGATATTGATGGCTTAGATATCTCTGGTTTGGATGCAAAACTTGTCGCTGAAATTAAAAAAGGCGGCGCACAAAACCTAAAGAGAATTCACTCATTTAAAGAGATAGCTTCTCCTGGGCGAATCTTGGCCTTTATGGAGTCAAAAACAGTCTGGCATCCAATAGGCGTTTAATTAAAAGTGTGGATCAATAGTTTTAAGCCACAATTGGCGCATGCCTTCGACATCTAAATCGAGAGTGACATCAACTTTCGCGGCATTTTCTAATCTCAGTGGCTCTATCTCAAGTTCTAGTGCTGGCCTGCGATCAACAATTGTTTGACCGCGTGCAGGACCGGCAGAAGTATCAACAATGACATCAAAGCGCTCTGTCTTTACTAATTCTGGCGCAATCACACTTGCAACAGCGCCATAATCACCTAACGTAACTGGAGAACCAATACGTTCAACAAACGCATTAATTAATCGGCCAGCAAATTGCGCACAAGCATCAGGTGATTTAGATAATTTATCTGCCTCTTCAGCACTTACACAAGGGCGCATGAAAACATCTAAACCGTACATTGTGATTGGAATTCCGCTTTGGAAAACAATTGCTGCAGCCTCAGGATCGTGCCAGATATTAAATTCTGCAGCCGGAGTTGCATTACCAGCGGAGGCAGAACCGCCCATTAAAACTATTCTCTTTAGTTTCTTTGCACTCTCTGGAAAAGCACGTAAGAAAAGTGCGATGTTTGTTAGTGGTGCCAATGGAACTAGCGTCACTGGTTCCCGCGATTGATCAACTAAATCGCGCAGTAATTCAATTGCAGATCGTGAATCAATACTTCGGCGAGATTGTGGCAAACCTAAATCGCCCATTCCGTCTTCACCGTGCACATACTCTGCGTATTGGGATTGACCAAGGAGTGGACGAATTGCTCCACGTGCAACGGGAATATCACCGGCGCCCGCGGCATCTAGAACTTGAAGTGTGTTTGCGACAACCTGCGCAACATTTGTGTTTCCATCAACACAGGTAACACCCAATAACTTTATTGATGGATGACGTGCAGCGAACAAAATCGCGAATGCATCATCAATTCCTGTATCTACATCGAGGATTACTGGTGTGGAATTCATGGAGTTAGCCTATTATCTATTTCATGTCTAAAGCACCAGTGATCGCCGTCGTAGGCAGCGCTAGTATGGATCTGACTTGCTATGCAGATGTGTTGCCGCAAGCCGGCCAAACTCTCTATGGCAATCTATTTACAACAGGCTTTGGTGGAAAAGGCGCAAACCAAGCTGTGATGGCAGCTCTTGCTGGTGCCAATGTTTACATGGTCGGAAGTATTGGTAATGATTTGTTTGGAAAATCTCTACAGGAGAATTTTAAGAATCAAAAGATTAATTCTGAGCATGTGAAAATTTCAAATCTACCAACGGGAGTCGCCCACATTTGGGTTGATGGACAAGGGCAAAATAGAATTTTGATTGTTCCTGGTGCTAATCATGATTTTGATGAGAATCATGTTTCAAAAGCGGTTGCATCAATTCCGGATCTTTCGATTGTTATTGGTCAATGCGAAGTTCCTCAATCTGTCACAACTGCGGCTTTTAAGATTGCAAAAGAACGTGGAGCACTCACAATCCTAAATCCTGCCCCTTATGAAGATCTTTCTGCCGAATTATTAGCTGTCACAGATTGGTTGATTCCAAACGAAGTTGAATTCGAAGAACTCGTAGGTACAGCGCCAACTCCAGAATCACTTATAAATTTTCGCCCAGGCAATAATTCCATAGTTACTTTGGGAGAAAACGGTGCAGTTTTAATCTCAGCAGATGGTTCATTGACTTCAATTGCAACCACAAAAGTTAAAGCTGTTGACTCAACTGGCGCAGGGGATTGCTTTATCGGATCTTTTTCATTCTCCCTTGGATCAGGCTCTGATGCAAAGAGTGCAGCAGAGTTTGCTTGTCGAATTGCGGCAATAAGTGTTACTAGAAAAGGCGCGCAATCTTCCTATCCAAGTGCTGCTGAAATATCCACGCTTTCATAACCGCGCAAAACAAAAGTTGGGCGACGCTTCGGTGTACTCGCCAATTCAATATTGCTAAATCTTTCAAAGAGCGCGGGCAGCGATATTCCCATTTCGAGTCGAGCTAATGGTCCACCCAAACAAAAATGAATACCTGCACCGAAGCCAATATGTGGATTTGGATTGCGCAGTAAATTCATCTCATTTGAATTTTCAAAAATTTTCTCATCGCGATTGGCAGAGCCCAGTAACGAAGCAATTTTTTGGCCTGAACGTACTGTTACTCCCCCGATTTCGGTATCTGCAGTGGCTGTTCGTTCAAATAGGTGTAGCGGAGCATCGAATCGCAAGAATTCTTCAACAGCAGTTTCAGCAATTTCTCGTGCTTTAGTACGCAATAACTCTGCTTGGTCCGGACGTGAAAGTGCTGCAACCATTCCATTTCCAAAGGCATTAACGCTTGCTTCGTGGCCAGCATTGAGCAAGAGCACGCATGTTGCAACTAGTTCATGAGCACTTAATTTTTCGCCACTCTCTTCAACAGCGGCAAGATCACTAATGAGATCTGTACCGGGGTTTTTCTTTCGATCCAGCATTAATCCATGTACATAATCTGCGAAGGCTTTTGCTGCTGCTTTTGCTTCATTTTGGTGTTCAACTGAGGGATTAACTTCATACATTTTCACAATTGACTGCGACCATGGACGTAGCAAATGCTCATCTTCGCCAGGAAAGCCTAAGAGGGCCGCAATTACTTTTACGGGTAGTGGTTCGGCGTAATCTGCAATTACGTCAAAGGTTTGCCCTGCACGTACTTTAACTTCTATAGCATCGAGTAATTCGTTAGTGATTTTTTCAATAGCTGGTCGCTGACTCTCGATTTTGTTTCGGTTAAATGCTTTGGCAACTAAAGAGCGTAGTCGAGTGTGCTTGGGTGGTTCACTATCTAAAATAGAATCTGCATGAAGCCAGTTAAAAACATCCCATTCAAACTCTGGTTCTTTAGCTTTAAAAATTCTTCCAAGAGATTTTGTTCGCAGAACATCATTGGCATCGTCATATCGAGCGGCAAGATACATTTGAACGCCGTCGTGCCAAACGGGTTTACCTTCTGCTCTTAATTTCTCTAGCGCTGGATATGGATTTTCGATGAAATTCTTGTCGAGAAAATCAATCATTTATTCAGACGCAATCGCTGCATATCCTGGCTTAATAATCTTTTCAATTATTTCAAGTCGCTCTGGGTAAGGAATAAACGCACTCTTCATTCCATTAATTGTGACTCTCTGTAAATCAGCGAAATCCCATTTGAAGGCGCCCACAACTTCTGTCATTTCATGCGTCATAGATGTCTGGCTCATAAGACGATTATCTGTATTTAAGGTTACGCGAAAACGTAATTTAGCTAATATTCCAATTGGATGTTGCGCAATATTTTTTGCAGCACCTGTTTGCAAATTAGATGTTGGACATAGTTCCAGGGGAATTCTGCGATCACGAATATAGGAGGCTAGCTGCCCCAACTTTGGTTCTGGACCAGAAACGTCAATATCATCAATAATTCTTACGCCATGTCCTAAACGTTCTGCGCCGCACAACTGAATTGCTTCCCAGATTGAAGGTAATCCGTAAGCCTCACCAGCATGAATTGTGAAGTGAGCATCTTCGCGACGTAGGTATTCGAAAGTGCTCTGTTGATTTGAAGGTGGAAAGCCATCTTCTGGTCCAGCTATATCGAAGCCAACAACACCTTTATCGCGATACTTAACGGCCAGTTCAGCAACTTCTTGTGAACGATTGTTTTGTCTCATTCCGCACAATAGAGAGCGAACTTGAATCGCAAAGCCTTCTTTGCGCGCTAACTCTTCACCTTCACGATATCCATCTAGCGTGGCCTGAATAACTTGGTCCAGAGAAAGCCCTTGCTCTGTGAATAGTTCTGGCGCGCCGCGTACTTCGGCATAAACAACGCCATCGCGTGCAAGATCGAGTGCACATTCACGGGCAACTTGAACGATATTTTCATACGTCTGCATAACCGCGATTGTGTGGCTAAAAGTTTCTAGATATCGAACTAAAGATCCGGAGTCACATGATTCGCGAAACCATGTTGCTAATTCTTCTGCATCCGTGGTTGGAAGTGCTGTGTAACCAATTTTCTTTGAAATATCAATAATTGTTTGTGGGCGAAGTCCGCCATCTAAGTGATCATGCAAGAGAACCTTTGGAACTCGCTTGATTTGTTCTACGGTAGGAATACTTTGCATGCTCACTTTTTCACCAATTTCAACTAATTCGTTCAACAATGAGTGGGAGTCGTTTCACGTCCCCGCTACCGATTGCAACACTACCTTCTAACACTTCTTGCGCTCGTGCAAATCGTTCCGGGGTATCCGTATGCAAGGTGTAAATCGCTTCTCCGACCTCAATCTTTTCGCCTGGTTTTTTATGAATTTCGATGCCAGCTCCTGATTGAACACTTTCACCCTGACGTGATCGCCCAGCACCTAATCTCCATGCAGCGACACCGACAGACATTGCATCCATGGAAAGAATAGTCCCACTGGAATCAGCAGAGATTGTTAAGTTTTCTTTTGCAACAGGCAGTGGTGCATCGGGATTTCCACCTTGAGCGCTAATCATTTTTCGCCATACATCCATTGCCGATCCATCTTTGAGTGCAGTCGCAGGATCTTTTCCATTAATTCCCACGAGTTCTAACATCTCTCGCGCGAAAATTACAGTTAGCTCAACGACATCTGCTGGACCCCCGCCAGATAAAACTTCAAGTGACTCACGAACTTCTAGTGCATTTCCGGCAGTTAGTCCTAGTGGAATATCCATTGCCGTGACCAGTGCCAAAGTTTTAACTCCAGCGTCTTTTCCAAGTCCAACCATTGTTTGTGCCAATTCTCGTGCCTTAAGCGGATCGCTCATAAATGCTCCACCACCGGTTTTAACATCTAGCACCAAAGCGCTGGTTCCCTCTGCAATTTTTTTACTCATGATTGATGAAGCTATGAGTGGAATAGCTTCGACCGTGGCCGTGACATCACGTAAGGCATATAGTTTTTTATCTGCAGGAGCAAGACCCGCACCAGCTGCACAAATGACCGCTCCGCACTCTTGTAAGACCTGCAACATTTTTTCATTACTCAAAGATGCTTGCCACCCAGAAATAGCTTCTAACTTATCCAGCGTTCCGCCTGTATGTCCCAATCCGCGACCAGATAGCTGTGGCACTGCCGCACCACATGCTGCAACAAGTGGAGCAAGTGGCAAAGTTATTTTGTCACCAACGCCACCAGTTGAATGTTTATCAACTGTTGGACGATCTAGGGCTGACCAATTCATTTTTTCACCACTGTTGATCATTGCATTCGTCCAGCGAGAAATTTCATGGGAATTCATTCCATTAAGCAAAATCGCCATGAGAAGTGCTGACATTTGTTCATCTGCAACAACGCCACGAGTGTAGGCGTCAATAATCCAATCTATCTGTGGATTTGTGAGAGTTGATTTATCTCGCTTTGCCGCAATTATTTCTACAGCTGAAAAGGGCTCTACAACGCTCATTTAGATTTAATTACGATCTAAATCATCCGGACCAAATGCCCACGGCAAAATGGTAGACATCTTCATTGGTCCATCAGGTGTCATGAGCTGTAACTCATTGCCACCATGTTCAAAGAGAAGTTGTCTGCAACGACCGCATGGTGCCAAGTATTCGCCCTGTCCATCAACGCAGAGCACAGCAATCAAGCGACCTCCGCCACTCATAACTAATTCTGAAATCATGCTGCATTCGGCGCACAAACCAAGTCCGTAACTGGCATTTTCAACGTTACAGCCACTAATAATTCGGCCATCGCTGACCAACCCTGCTACACCAACTGGGAATTTTGAATACGGTGCATACGCTTTTTTGCTCGCAGCAATTGCGGTTGCGTGTAATAACTGCCAATCCGGTGTGAGTGACATTTACTTCAATCCACCACGTCTATATGGAAATCCTGCTGCTGCAGGGCCACGTAATCGTTGGGATGCAAGTGATAGAACAATTAAGGTTGCTAAGTAAGGAGTCATGGTGACTAATTGGCCGGGTAATTCTTCGAAAGCGATGAAGAACCAAGCAAAGAATGCTGCAACAGCTAGGGCTACAAGAGCAGCGATACGTTGACCCTTTTTAAAAGATCTCCATGATGCAAATAATAAAAACGCAACGATTAATAGCAAGAGTGCATGAATCGCGGCAGAATCTCGAAGTTGTAGTGCATCAGCAAATCCAAAGAGTGCAGCTCCAGCAAATAATCCGCCTGGGCGCCAGTTACCAAAGAGCATCGCTGCCAATCCGATATATCCGCGGCCGCCAATTTGATTTTCCTGATAGTGATTTGCTGCAACGATTGCAAGGAATCCACCGCCTAACCCTGCAAAACCACCGGAGAGTAGGACTCCCCAATACTTCATTACATAAACATTTACACCGAGAGATTCTGCTGCAATCGGAGATTCGCCTGTGCTTCGCAAACGCAATCCAAATGATGTCTTCCAGAGAATGAAGTAACTTATTGGAACTAGTGCTACTGCAATCATTGTTACGTATGACAGTTCCCCAGTTAAGCCGCGCAAAACTCGAGATATGTCAGAAATTAGGAACCAATTCTTCTCACCTATTGAGTTGAGAATGTCAGGACTCTGCCAACCAAAGTATTTTCCGCCTGAAAGTATTGGTAAACCATTTTGTCCAATGGGTTCAACATCTGGTGATTGTGAAGGCCCTGGCCATGAACCACCTTGAGCCAAAATAGTTGAGATGTAGCGAACCAAACCAGCAGCGATGATGTTGATTGCTACACCAGATACAACATGGTCAACGCCAAATGTAATCGTGGCAATTGCATGAACCAATGCACCAACTGCGCCAAAGAAAATGGCAGCCAATAAACCAACCCATGGTCCATGTTTGCTTCCCATGAATCCGCCAGCCCACGCACCCATGATCATCATGCCCTCAAGACCGATGTTTACAACACCTGCACGCTCAGCGAATAGACCACAAAGTGCTGCTAAAACAATTGGAACTGAGAGTAAAAGAGCTGCTTGCGCTGTTCCGACACTTGTTAAATCAGATGCACCAGTTGCAATTCGAATAATTGAGAGAATCGCGATTATTCCAAAGAAGATAATTATCGTGCGACGCATCCCTGAAAGTTTGCCCTTTTCTAACATTACTTGTCACCTGCCTTCGCAAGTGCCTGACTTTGAAGAGTCAACTGATATCTGCGAACCACTTCGTAAGCAATCACTGCGCTGAGCAGAATTGAGCCTTGCATAATCACATACGTCTCGGGTGCGATATCGATGAGCTCGAGAGTTCTTGATGCAACTTCGAGAAAACCAAATAACAGTGCACTGATTGCCATTCCAACTGCTGAGTTTCGACCAAGAAGTGCGATTGCAATCGCTGTAAAGCCGACTCCACCGCGGAAACCGAGGGTGTAACTATGTGTTTCTCCTAACAAAGTTGGCAAACCAGCAAGTCCTGCAATTGCACCACTTGCAACCAGAGCAACAAAAGTCATTTTCTTTGAGTTAACGCCACTTACTCTCGCGGCAATTGGATTCATTCCACTTGAACGTAATTCGAATCCGAATCGTGTTCGATTTACAACAAACCAAAACGCTATGCCCAAAATAATCGCGATAATCAACATTCCATAAACGCCACCGCCAGGTTGCTCCTCGACGCCAAGTTTTTTCAAAACTGGCATCAAATCTGGGAATTGCCCACTTGCAGGAAGTGGCTTGGTTGATAAGTCGTTGCTTCCTTCAACTTTAACCATAAAGTGCTTCGACAACAGGTACGCAGACAGACCGCCAGCAACACTGTTAAGCATGATTGTTGAAATAACTTCACTCACTCCGCGCTTTACCTTCATGTAGGCAGCAATCGAAGCCCACAATCCACCAATGAACATTGCGATCAAAAATATTGCCAAAATATGTAGCACTGGTGGAAGAACAATCATGGCACCGAAGTACGCAGCAAAAAGTGAACCTAAGCGAAGTTGTCCTTCAACTCCGATATTAAACAGACCGGCTCGAAACGTCAGAGCAATTGCAATTGCAGCTATGTAATAAGAAGTTGCAAGATTTACGGCTTCCATCAACGACCCGGCGCCAGAGCCGAATTCCCACATGAGGGCAAAAGCTTCGCGAGGTGATTTATTTGTAGCTAGCAATGAGGCACTTGATACAACCAAACTAAATATTGCTGCAAATACCGGCGCCGCTATCGAAAGCGCAATTTTTCCAGGTTTGAATCGCATTATGCAGCTCCCGTCATTGCAGAGCCGAGTGATTCCGGTGTTGTCTTTGATGGATCGAGTTCTGCAGTTACAGAACCACGAAGCATCACTATGAGTCGATCAGATAAACCAATAAGTTCTTCGAGGTCAGCACTGATTAGGACGATTGCCATTCCTTTTTCACGAGCAGCACGCAATTCATTCCAAATAGCAGCTTGCGCACCAACATCTACGCCACGTGTTGGATGTGATGCCAATAGTAAAGATGGTGCACCGCTCATTTCGCGACCTACAATAAATTTTTGTTGATTACCGCCAGATAAGGCAAGCGCTAATGTATCTGTACCTGGAGCGCGCACATCAAACTCTTGCATGATTCGAACAGTGTCCTTCATCGTCGCTTTGCGATCGATTAGAACCCCATTCATTACCGGCTTTCCGCGTTGATGTCCAAGGATTCTGTTTTCCCATAGAGGCGATGCCATTAATAAGGCTTGGCGCTGACGATCTTCTGGAATAAAACCAATTCCCATATCGCGACGATCAGAAACAGATTCATCATCGAGTGTCTCACCTTTAAAAATTACTGTTCCTGTGTAATTACGTAATCCCAGGATGGCTTCGATTAATTCACTCTGGCCATTGCCTTCTACCCCAGCAATTCCAAGAACTTCACCCGCATGCAATGTAAAACTCACATCATTCACTAAATTGCGTGCGCCAGATTCAGCCGGAACAGTGAGTTTCGAAAGAGAGAGTGTTACATCATCGCGCTTTGCGCTTCCATGAATTTCAGGAGATGGCAACTCGCTACCAACCATCAGCTCGGCTAATTTCTTTGCACTTACATTATTGGCTTTTACTTCTGCCACAGTAGCGCCAGCGCGAATAACCGTGACATCATCTGCGACTCGTAAAACCTCATCAAGCTTGTGTGTGATGAAGATGACGGTCAAACCATCTTTGCGTAAACCTTGAAGCGCTTGAAAAAGTTCGTCTACTTCTTGTGGAACAAGTACTGCCGTTGGTTCATCAAAAATTAGAATCTTTGCGCCACGATACAAAACCTTGAGAATTTCTACTCTCTGTCGCTGTCCTACGCCCAAATCTTCAACCAAAGCATCGGGATCAACTGTCAAACCATAAGCAGCGGCCATTTCATTAATTTTTATACGTGCAGAGTTGAAATCGATGACTCCACCGCGTGACGGCTCGTATCCGAGAACAATGTTTTCAAGAACCGTAAAATTATCGGCCAACATAAAGTGCTGATGAACCATACCGATTCCTGCTTCAATTGAATCGGCGGGTTTCTTAAAGTTCACGCTTTGGCCGTTGACCAAAATTTCGCCACTATCCGGGCGTTGCATGCCGTACAAAATCTTCATAACTGTGGATTTACCAGCGCCATTTTCACCGATAAGCGCGTGAACAGAACCTGATTCAACTTTGATGGAGACATCTTTGTTTGCAATGACTCCGGGGAATCTTTTGCTTATATGTCGAAGCTCTACTGCTATCGCCACAACAACAGACTCCTATTCATTTGCGTTCACGAAT
>JAPOHK010000025.1 GCA_029979485.1 Candidatus Planktophila limnetica | reverse complement strand
GGAAGTGTTTTAGGTTTGTATTCTGCGCGAGTTTTTTCGAAAGCATCGATGGAATCAGTCTGTTTCAGTGTTAAACCGATGTCATCTAAACCTTCCATTAAACGCCAGCGCGTATAGTCATCGATTGCAAAGTTTATGACCTTTGAATCATAAGAAACCGTGCGCGTTTCTAGATCTACGGTAATCGCTGTATCTGGCTTACTTTCAATTGCAGACCACAGAGCTTCTACTTCCTCCTGTGAAACAATGATGGTTAGGAGACCACCCTTAAGGGAGTTGCCACGGAAGATATCTGCAAAGCGTGATGAGATAACCGCTTTAAAACCATAATTTTGAAGCGCCCATACTGCGTGCTCGCGTGATGAGCCTGTGCCGAAATCAGCGCCCGCAACCAAGACGGTGCCCTTCTTGAAAGCATCTTGGTTAAGTACAAAATCTGGATCATTTCGCCACGCAGCAAAAAGACCATCCTCGAAACCACTGCGAGTGACTCGCTTGAGATACACCGCTGGAATTATTTGATCTGTATCCACATTGCTGCGGCGAAGTGGAACTCCGGTGCCTGTGTGTTTTATGAATTTTTCCATTGTATGTATCCCTTACAAATCCGCTGGTGAAGAAAGAGTTCCGCGCAGAGCTGTTGCTGCAGCTACGAGTGGGCTAACAAGGTGAGTGCGTCCGCCTTTACCTTGGCGGCCTTCAAAATTTCTGTTAGAGGTAGATGCACTGCGCTCGCCAACAGCTAATTGATCTGGATTCATTCCAAGGCACATAGAGCACCCTGCGCTTCGCCATTCAGCACCGGCATCAAGAAATACTTTGTCCAAACCTTCTGATTCGGCTTGCAAGCGAACTCGCGCAGAACCAGGAACAACGAGCATTCGAAGTGAGGACGCAATTTTCTTTCCTTTAAGAATTTCTGCAGCAGATCGTAAATCTTCAATGCGACCATTAGTACAAGACCCCAAGAAAACAGTATCAATAGCTATCTTCTTAAGTGGTGTACCTGCTGTTAAGCCCATGTATGTAAGAGCTCTCTCGGCTGCGCCACGTTCTTCAGCGTCTTTGATGTCTGCAGGGTTTGGAACGGATGCGTTTAGAGGTAAGCCTTGTCCTGGGTTGGTTCCCCATGTAACAAATGGTTCTAGTTCATTCGCATCTAGGTTTATTTCAACATCGAATTTTGCATCTGTATCACTATAGAGCGTGCTCCAGTATTTGACAGCTGCGTCAAAATCTCTTGGCGCATGTGGCTTGCCTTTGATGTATTCAAATGTCTTTTCATCTGGCGCGATTAATCCTGCACGAGCGCCCGCTTCAATTGACATATTGCACACTGTCATCCGAGCTTCCATTGAAAGTGCACGTATTGCAGAACCCCGATATTCAAGAACATAACCTTGACCACCGCCGGTACCAATTTTTGCGATGATAGCCAAAATAATATCTTTTGAGGTTACGCCCGGCTTAAGGGATCCTTCAACGTTGATTGCCATCGTTTTTGGGCGAATCAAGGGAAGAGTCTGTGTTGCCAAAACATGTTCAACTTCACTCGTTCCGATTCCAAAAGCTAGAGCGCCAAAGGCGCCATGGGTTGATGTGTGAGAATCTCCGCAAACAATTGTCATGCCTGGCTGTGTTAACCCAAGCTGCGGTCCAACCACGTGCACAATTCCTTGCTCGGCATCTCCCAGTGAGTGAATGCGAACACCAAACTCTTTGCAGTTAGCGCGCAATGTATCAACCTGCAGTTTTGAAACTGGATCCGCAATTGGTTTATCAATATTAAGTGTTGGAACATTGTGGTCTTCAGTTGCAATTGTCAGATCTGGTCTGCGAACGCTTCGGTTTGTCAGGCGAAGACCATCGAAAGCTTGCGGGCTTGTAACTTCATGAATGAGATGAAGATCGATATACAAAAGATCTGGTTCGCCATCTGCGCGACGAACAATATGTTCGTCCCAAATCTTTTCCGCTAACGTCTTAGACATTCGAAGCTCCTTGTAGACATCTCATTTATTGAGATGCTAATATCGTATCGTGGATAGAAATAATAGCGGAGTCGGCGTATTAGACAAAGCCGTATCTATTTTGGCTACTTTGGAATCTGGTCCGCACTCCCTCGCAGAATTAGTGGCAGCAACTGGCATAGCTCGCCCGACAGCGCACCGTTTAGCAGTTGCACTAGAACATCACAGATTGGTTTCAAGAGATCTAACTGGGCGTTTTATTCTCGGTAAACGCTCAGGTGAGTTAGCAAGTGCTGCAGGTGAAGATCGTTTAATCGCCGTGGCTGCACCTGCGTTGGCGGCGTTGCGTGATGCCACAGGTGAAAGCGCGCAGTTATACCGTCGTCAAGGCGATGTACGAATCTGTGTTGCTGTTGCCGAACGTTTGTCGGGTCTTCGCGACAGTGTTCCAGTTGGTTCTGCTCTAACCATGCAAGCAGGTTCTGCTGCGCAAATTTTGTTAGCATGGGAAGACTCAGAAAAAATTCATCGCGGACTTACTAATGCACGATTTACAGCAGCGCAACTAGCCGCAGATCGTCGTCGCGGTTGGGCGCAATCCGTTGGTGAACGCGAAGCAGGTGTGGCCTCAGTGTCAGCTCCTGTGCGTGGCCCAAATGGAAAAGTAATTGCCGCAGTAAGTATCAGCGGGCCAATTGAAAGATTAGGAAGACAGCCCGGTCGAGTTCATGCAGCCGCAGTTGTTGCAACAGCTGCGCGTCTTACTGAGCATCTCGCCAAAAATTAGTTAAGTAAATCCAATTCGCGCATAACGCGAGAAATTGTGGAGTAACCAAAACCTTTTCGAGCCAGAAGGGATTCAATCCTACGTATCTGAACTTCAGGTTCAAGGCGTGACATAGTTGATAATTTGCGCATACCTAACTCAAATGCAGTTCGGTATTCGCTCTCATCGGAAATGCCTTCAAGAGCTAAGTCAATGCTCTCTTGATCAACCCCGCGCTGGCGAAGTTCTCCGGCAATAATGCGTTTGGATAACTTTTTAGAACGCGTGCGAGAGTCAGTCCATTGCTGGGCAAAATCTTGATCGTTGATTAATCCAGATTCGGTTAATTTATAGATGGTTGCTTGAGCAACATCATCTTCTACACCGCGCTTTTTAAGGTGAGCGAGAAGCTCGCCCTTACTCTTTGCTCTGGTCACAAGTGCGTTAAGTGCAATTGTGTGAGCTACTGAGTAAGGGTCAGAGCCTTCGCCTCTTTCAACCTTTAGGAAATCAAGGCTAATTAGAAATCAACCTCTGCTGCTGCTTCATCGATTTCAGCGACTAGTGCTGGATCGACTTCTACAGGTGTTGCAAAGTGCGCACGAATCTTTGATTCGATTTCATTAGCAAGATCTGGATTATCGATAAGGAATGCGCGGGAGTTTTCCTTGCCTTGACCCAATTGATCTGCTTCGTATGTGTACCAAGCGCCAGATTTCTTAACGATACCGATTTCAACGCCAAGATCGATAAGTGATCCTTCACGTGAAATACCAGTGCCGTAAATAATGTCGAACTCTGCTTGCTTAAATGGTGGAGCCATCTTGTTCTTAACAACTTTGACACGAGTGCGGTTACCGACTGCATCTTGGCCATCTTTAAGTGTTTCGATGCGACGGATATCTAAGCGAACCGAAGCGTAGAACTTAAGTGCTTTACCTCCAGTTGTGGTCTCTGGAGAACCAAAGAACACACCGATTTTATCGCGTAGCTGGTTAATGAAAATTGCTGTTGTCTTTGATTGATGAAGTGCACCAGTTATTTTACGAAGTGCTTGTGACATCAAGCGAGCCTGAAGACCCATATGTGAATCTCCCATTTCGCCTTCAATTTCAGCGCGTGGAACGAGTGCTGCGACTGAGTCAACGACGACTAAATCAAGTGCGCCAGAACGAACGAGCATGTCCATAATTTCTAGTGCTTGCTCGCCAGTATCTGGTTGTGAAACAAGAAGCGCGTCAATATCAACGCCGAGCTTCTTCGCATACTCTGAATCAAATGCGTGTTCTGCATCGATGAATGCACAGATGCCGCCAGCTTTTTGTGCGTTTGCAATTGCGTGCAATGTGAGTGTTGTCTTACCTGAAGACTCTGGTCCGTAGATTTCTACAACGCGACCACGAGGAAGACCACCAATTCCAAGTGCGATGTCGAGTCCGATTGAACCAGTTGGAATAACTTCAACAACTTGATTCTGTCGCTCTGACATCTTCATTACCGAACCTTTACCAAACTGACGTTCAATCTGAGCAAGGGCTGTATCTAGGGCTTTGGAACGATCTGATTGTGCTTTATCTGTAGCTTTGTCATTACTTTTTTCAGTAGCCACTTTTTTCCTTTCGATGAAACGTCATATGACGTTGGGTGTCGGTCCAGAAGGTACGGAGACCCACCGACGGCCCAAGCGCTTTGGAGGAAGGCTGTGGGCGGAGGATGGAACCGCTCTGGTTGTGCAGGATTAAGGGTATACGAACATCTGTTCGAACGCCATATTAAGCGCTCGACACGCCGTTACTTATGTGGGGCGGTCTGCTCTGGATGAGCCTTACAGACGGCTCTCCAGATCTCATCGGGTTCCAGGCCGGCTGCGAGCGCCTCATTAACACTCTTACTGCCTAACTCTGAGATTGCGATGTCTGCGCTAAAAGATGGAGCCCATTCTGGACCAAAACTTAAAAGAATGCGCTCTCGAAGATCAGAGATACGCATGCAGCAGTTGTGCGCTTTGTGCTCGAGATTGCTCCGGCGTCAAAGGTTGAAGCACCTGAGCGAGCAACCATGCAATTGCTATACCCGCTTTCGTCTCTGAGCCAAGAGCGCTCTGGAAAAAAGCATCAATTGCGTGCCAAATCTTGTCATCATTTCGCATCAACATTGTGGCCAGAATGGCAGGGTCTTGCGAGCGCATACCCGCCAGAGCTGAATCTGCACTAATTGCAAGTGAGAAGTACTCAAGCAATTCTGCTGGATTTTTTGGAGCGTTTTCAAAGAGATAAATTATTTCACGGCTCAAAAGTGAGTATAAAACAGCGTCTTTATCGCGAAAATGATTGTACAAAGTTGCTCGTGAAACTTGAGAGAGATCTGCAATATCTATCATTGCAAGATTCTTAATTCCCTGCGTTGCAATAATTTCTTTTGTCGCAGTCAGGAGCGCCGCTTCAGAACGAGAAGCCATTGCTCCTTGCAGTGCGTACAGGTGAGCCACAACTAGGCCAATTAAGCTGCGTCTACGACGCTCAGTGTTGCAACTTCAGTTGACTTAATGTGTACAGACACATCACTCATTACTGTTGAAAGTGTTAATCCAAGTGCTGTGCATATAGCTGCTAGCAGTTCAGAGGATGCTTCTTTCTGTCCACGTTCTACCTCTGAGAGATAGCCAAGGGAAACACGAGCATCACGAGCGACATCTCGAAGTGTGCGAGATTGCTCTGTGCGGGCAGCGCGAAGGGTCGTGCCTACTGCTTCACGTAATAACATGGCGACCTCCTTCTAATCTCTGGCCCTAAGGATACGCGCAAAAGTGCCAATCGCGCTCGCGACAGTCCCACTTCGAATGTTTTCACGCTCCCCATCAAGGGCTAATTGAATGCTCTGAGTTACGGGCCCTGCAATGGCTACCCATACTGTTCCGGCGGCAACTCCATCGGATGCATCTGGACCAGCAACACCGGTAGTTGCTATTGCCCACGTAGTTTTAAATTTTTCAATTGCACCTAGAGCCATCTCGAAAGCTACTTCTTCGCTGTAGACGGTTTTAGATTTAATGAGGTCTGCAGAAACGCCCAAATGTGATTGCTTAACTTCACTGTGATACGCAATTGATCCACCAACATAAATATCTGATGATCCTGGAACGCTAGTAATCGCATAACCCAATCCCCCACCGGTGATTGATTCGGCCGTGCTCAGGGTTTCATTTCTCGACTTCAAGCTGGCAATGACATCTTTCATCGCAGAAGTAATTTCAGATGCGTTACTCATGAAATTCCTTTCACGTTATTTGTCTATTTTGTTGATGGGTTTAAAAGCCGAGTAGATGTAATGCACTCCCGTGAGAAGAGTCAAAATTATAGCAACGGCCATAAAACTATCTCTAAACCAGAACATATTCTCGCTCAGTGGTAACACATAGAAGCCGACGCCAAATCCTTGAAAGAGCGCCTTAATTTTTCCTCCACGGTTAGCTGGAATAACGCCGCGTTTAATGACAGCTAATCTAAACAACGTGATTCCTATTTCGCGCGACATAATCACAATTGTTATCCACCATGGCATACGTCCAAGAATTGAGAGCGAGACCATAGCCGTACCAATCATTGCTTTATCCGCTATTGGATCAAGGAATTTACCGAATTCAGTTATGGTGTTTCGACTACGGGCAAGGTTGCCATCCAATATATCGCTCAGACCCAGAATAAAAAATATCCACCATGAAATAATCTGCCATGTTGGATCATCGCCACCATTTTTAAAGAGTGCATAGGCGCCAAGAGGTAAAAAGGCGATACGCAAACTTGTGATGACATTAGGAGTCAGAAAGCCAGGTAGTTTCATTCTGCTTGTGCCACCAAATCTGCGCCGATACTTTCTATGACCACAGCATCAACATACTCGCCGACTTTGAAATTTGTTCCTATAAATGATGTAGTTCCATCAACTTCTGGACCTTGATGTGCCGCTCGACCCTCTTGCAATTCTGCGTCTTCGATTAGGACGCGCACTCGTTGTCCGATACGCGTTTGTGCGCGCTGTGAAACCATTTCATCAGCAAGGCTAGATAAAGATTCGACTCGCTGTGCAATAACTTCTGGTTCTAACTTATTGCCTAGTGAAAGAGCTTCTGTGTTGTCTTCGTCTGAGTATCCGAAAATTCCGACTGCATCGAGTTGTGCTTGAGTAATGAACTCCGCCAGAGCATCAAAATCATCTTGTGTTTCACCGGGAAAGCCAACAATAAAGTTAGAGCGGATTCCAGCTTCAGGGTCTAAAGCGCGAATTTGTGTAATCAGGTGCAGAAACTTCTCGCTATCTCCAAATCGGCGCATAGCGCGAAGAATTGTTGGACTTGTATGTTGAAAAGAAAGATCAAAGTACGGAGCGGTTTTTTCGGTGGAAATCATCGCTTGAAGTAGTGAAGGGCGCATTTCCGCAGGTTGCAAGTAAGAAAGTCGCACTCGTTCAATGCCTGGAATGCTTGCAATCTCGGGAAGAATTGTCTCCATTAATCGTAGATCGCCTAAGTCTTTTCCATAGGACGTAGTATTTTCGCTCACAAGAAATAGTTCTGAGACGCCATTTGCAGCCAACCATTTGGCTTCCTCTAAAATTTCAACTGGACGTCTGGAAACAAAAGAGCCACGGAAATATGGAATCGCGCAGAATGAACATCGGCGATCGCAACCCGATGCAATCTTTAAAGGAGCCCATGGTGCATTTCCCAGACGTTTGCGAAAGAGAGTGCCTCCAGCGCCTACTTTGGATGCGTACTCTTCATCTCGAACAGCTGCTCTCTCGACAGGTGCAATTGGGAGTAAAGATCTGCGATCTCGCGGAACATGCGGTGTATGAGAATTTCCAGAAACAATAGATTGCAAACGTGCTGAGATGTCTTTGTAATCATCGAAGCCTAAA
This sequence comes from Candidatus Planktophila limnetica, assembly GCA_029979485.1. Lineage (GTDB taxonomy): Bacteria > Actinomycetota > Actinomycetes > Nanopelagicales > Nanopelagicaceae > Planktophila > Planktophila limnetica_A. Next base: position 1,635 of record JAPOHK010000025.1, on the reverse strand, counting down.
ATTGCATCCGCTTCAGGCAGTGCTTCAGCTAGTTCCTGTCCATATCGCTCTGCCATGCATCCAACAGCCACTACTGCGCGTGTAACGCCGTGGCCTTTTAAGGAATTTGCTTCGAGTAATGCATCTACAGAATCTTTCTTAGCCGATTCTATAAAGCCACATGTATTTACTAGCGCTACTTCAGCTTTTTCTACATCATCAACAAGAATCCAACCATCGGCTGCTAAGCGACCAGCTAGCTCTTCAGAATCAACTTCATTACGGGCGCAGCCAAGGGTGACTACGGCAACTGTGCGACTCATTGGGATGATGCTACAGGTTATTGCTTAAAGTTATGAAGTAACCCCATATGTCAGCGAAACTACTTCACCATCGCTACCAATTTGCTGCGCGGCTTTCCCGTTTACTGAGATATCCACGGCTCCTGCGTTGCCTACTTTAAGACTTATACGAGTCGTGGCACTGAAATTTAACTTTTGCGCGTTTCGAATTTGTCCGCTAAACAAAGTAGTTCCATTGGAATCTGAGACAAATAACCACGAATTTCCACGAACTGCAATCACAGATACTGATACTCCAGTGCCAGATGAATAAGTATCACGAACCACAGTAGGTGTAGTCGGTGGTGTTTGTGTTGGCTGTGCTTCGGGTGTTATTGATGGTTCAGGCGTAACAGATTTAGATGCAACTGTTTCAGGGTTGGAAACTGTTGTTGTCTTTGAGTTTGAAATAATTATTTGAACAGCTGCTAATAATGCCAAAGTTGAAAGTGATATTCCGGCCAATGTTTTCCAAGATATTGACTTTTTGTCTACGGGATTAGTCATAACATTATTTTCAGCAAGCATCTCTTGGATTCGCCGCGGCTGCATCGATTGTTCATTTTCATATAGCTCAAGCAGGAGTTGAGAATCCATTTTAATGTGCGGAGCAATATTTCTTAGATGTCCACGTGCATAAGTTTCGCCACCGCACTTAGTGAAATCATCACTTTCAATTTCTTTTAACAAACCCGCACGAATACTTGTGCGCTCCGAAAGATCGTCAACACTTAGACCAGCATCAATGCGGGCCTGGCGAATGACTGAACCTAATGACATATAACCTCAAGAAATAAATTTGGGGGTGAATCTTTGTATCCAATGGTAGACCCGTGAGGTCGAGTTAAATAGCCCCGATGCCATTTCAGGGGTCATCTCACCCCAATTTCTCGCGTCTAGAAAATGAAGAATTAGTAATAGCGAAGCGTTGCGAGTACTGAATCCAATTCATCAGGTTTGACCAAAACCGTACGCGCTTTGGATCCCTCTGATGGTCCAACAATTCCTCGAGACTCCATCAGATCCATCAATCTTCCTGCTTTTGCAAAACCGACTCGCAATTTTCTTTGTAGCATCGAAGTTGAACCAAATTGTGTACCAACAACAAGTTCGACTGCCTGACAAAGAAGATCGAGATCATCGCCTATCTCTTTATCAATCTGCTTATTCGATGCAGGCGGAGCTGTGACATCTTCGCGATAACGAGGAGAGAGTTGCTTCTTCACATGACCAACGATCGCTTCAATTTCGCGCTCTGAAATATAAGCACCTTGAATGCGGATGGCACGGGATGCGCCCATCGGAATAAAGAGGC
>JAPOHK010000145.1 GCA_029979485.1 Candidatus Planktophila limnetica | reverse complement strand
GTGAATCTTTGCAAATCACACCATCTTTATCGAAGGCGATGATGTTGGTTGCACCGCTTAAAACGAGCAAGCGCGCAACTGCGGTACCTGCTGCTCCTGCTCCACTCATCACTATCTTGGTCTGCGCAATATTTTTCTTCACTAGTTTTAATGCATTACGTAGCGCGGCAAGAACTACTATGGCAGTCCCATGTTGATCATCATGAAAGACTGGAATATCCAAGAGTTCACGCAATCTCTTTTCAACTTCAAAACAACGGGGAGCTGAAATATCTTCGAGATTGATTCCGCCATATACAGGAGCAATTAACTGCACAGTACGAACGATTTCATCGACATCTTGCGTATCAAGACAGACTGGCCATGCATCGACATTCGCAAAGCGCTTAAAGAGCGCAGCTTTACCTTCCATGACTGGTAGCGCTGCAGCTGGTCCAATGTTGCCAAGACCAAGAACTGCAGATCCGTCGGTGACTACTGCAACGGTATTTAGCTTCATAGTTAGGCGGCGCACATCTGTTGGATCATCAACGATTGCTTGGGAAATTCGGGCAACTCCTGGTGTGTATGCGCGAGATAAATCATCGCGAGTTTTGAGGGGCACTTTTGAACTTACTTCAATTTTGCCACCAAGGTGTAACAAGAAGGTTCGGTCACTAACTTTTCTTACAGTAAGCCCAACGTGTGCTGCTAAAGCTTGTTGAATACTTTGAGCGTGTTCGGCATCGATAGTGTCACAAGTAATGTCGATAACAACTTTTTCTAGTAAAGATTCAACTACGTCAAGTGCGGTGATAGTGGCACCTGCACTTGTGATGGTTGTGGTGATGAGTGCAACTGGCTGTAATTCAGGAGATCCTTCAACACGGATTGTGATTCCGTAACCAGGAGATGTGGAAGCCATTACACGACTCCGTAAAGTCGATCGCCAGCATCTCCGAGTCCTGGAACGATGTAACCCTTTTCATTGAGCTTTTCATCGAGCGCTCCAGTGACGAGCGTGACTGGAACACCGGAATTTTTTAGACCTGCTTCAAGAGCCTTAATTCCTTCAGGAGCTGCTAATAAACAAATTGCAGTAATTTCATTTGCTCCACGTTCAATCAAATACTGACATGCCGCAATTAATGTTCCGCCAGTTGCAAGCATGGGATCCAATACAAAAACTTGTCGGCCTGATAAATCTTCTGGCAAGCGATTGGCATAGGTGCTTGCCTGCAAAGTTTCTTCATCACGCACCATGCCGAGGAAACCAACTTGAGCAGTTGGAAGTAACTTCGTCATGCCATCGAGCATGCCAAGCCCTGCCCTAAGAATTGGAACTACAACTGGCTGGGGATCAGCCATCACTAATCCAGTAGTGCTTGTTATCGGAGTTTTAATTGAAATTGACTTGGTGCGTACATCTCGCGTTGCTTCATAGGCCAACAAAGTGACTAACTCTGAGACCAAGAGTCGAAATGTCGGAGAATCAGTGCGTTCATCGCGCAAAACAGTGATTTTGTGAGAGATCAATGGGTGATTAGCAACGTGCACTTTCATGTCCACTACCTTACAGGGCTTTTATTCCAGTGAAATGAGTGCCAATATGGGTGATGTGTCAGATGTAACCCAAGATTTTGCGATTGAGGCGTGGCATGAAGATGGGCGCTGGTCTGTAGCAAGTTTGCCTGACCCGAATGACTTGGTTCACATTATTGACCGCTTAAAGAAGCAACAAACAAATGGTGGCTCAGTTGCACTCGTTGCAATTGATGACGAATTCTTTTTGGCAATTCGAGTTTTAGGTTCACACATCAAATATTTCATTAGCGACGTAACCTGCGCGCTCGACTATGACGTCGCAGCAGAGTTTTTAGAAATAGCCGATATTGATACACCTGAAGAAGATGACGAACCGCTACCAGCAGGAGATCTTGATATCTTCGCCGATTTAGGTTTGCATAGCATGGAGCTATCAACTATTTGTGATGATGGAGATCTATATCCAGATGAACAAATTGATGCGATTGCGGTCCGGTTAGGATTCGGTGATCAACTTACTGAAGTTTTGGAGTCATAGAAATTTCATTACCAACACCTGAAGAATTAATGAAAGCTGCTTTGGCACTCGCTGCAGCTGCACCAAGAACTGATGATGTTCCAGTAGGCGCAATCGTTATCAATAAAGATGGAGTTGTTATTGGCCGTGGTTGCAATGAGCGCGAGGCCAAGAATGATCCAACCGCACATGCAGAAATTGTTGCAATTCGTAACGCCACCGAACGTCTACAAAAATCTCGATTAGATGGATGCACAATCATTGTCACGCTGGAGCCATGTGCCATGTGCGCAGGTGCGATTGCTCAATCTCGTATATCTCATTTGATTTTTGGTGCATGGGATGAAAAGGCTGGCGCAGTTGGGTCGGTATGGGATGTGCTGCGTGATCCACGGTCGATCTTTAAAGTTGAAGTGAGTTCAGGCGTTCTAGAAGCTGAATGTGCTGCTCTACTGAAAGATTTTTTTGCCAATAAGTAAATTAAACAAGTAGCTCGTATGAAGGATTCAATATAACGAGCTGACCATCTTCTTCACCGACCATGCCTTCTGCACGCATCTCCATAC
>JAPOHK010000095.1 GCA_029979485.1 Candidatus Planktophila limnetica | reverse complement strand
GGCGGAACAAGTGGACTAGGTAAAGCCAGTGCTGCCGCACTTATTCGTCGTGGTGCACACGTAACCATTACTGCGCGCACACCGGAAAAAGGCGCAGCCCTCGTCGCAGAACTCGGTGGCAAAAACATTAAGTACGCTCTTTTAGATTTAACAGATTTGGCTTCGGTCAAAGCGTGCGCAGCAACAGTTACCGAAAACATTGATGTTCTAATACTTAACGCTGGGGTAATGGCGACTCCGTTCTTGCTGACTAAAGATAAGTTTGAGTTGCAGATGGGTACCAATCACCTCGGTCACTTCGCCTTAGCAGGATTGCTACGCGACCGAGTTATCTCTCGCATCGTCAGCGTTGCAAGCCAAGCGCATCGTCTCGGAAATTTTGGTAACGGAAGCAAAGAAGAGATCCGTGCAAAGTGTTTAGGTCAGGGCGAATACAAACCATGGGGTGCATATGGCGCCACAAAACTTGCCAACCTTTTGTTTACACACGAATTGCAACGTTTAAGTATCAAAAATAATTGGGGAATAGATGCGATGGCAGCTCACCCAGGTTGGTCAAATACCAATTTGCAAAACGTTAGCCCACAAATGCGTCAAGCAAATGCCGAAGCACGTGTGACGAGTGCGATGAATGATTTGTTCGCGCAGAGTGCGCAACGTGGTGCATTGCCGGTATTAGCTGCTGCAACATATTCACCACTGTTGGGTGGTTCATATATTGGCCCAGATGGATTTATGGAGATGCGCGGATTTCCTAAGTTGACCCGTGGTTCATCCCTGTCTTATGACCAAGAATTAGCAAGTAATTTATGGAGTATCAGCGAGGAATTAACTGGCATTACTTGGGCATAAAGCCCGATAAACTTGTCCAATGAGCACAGAGAGCAATGATCGCGAACACGCGGCGTATGACTTTGCCCATGTGCAGGAAAAATGGTTGCCAGTTTGGGATCGTATAGAACCATTTAAATCTGGGCGCGCAGATGACATGCGGCCAAAGAAATATGTATTGGATATGTTTCCGTATCCATCTGGTGATTTACATATGGGTCACGCAGAGGCGTACGCACTTGGCGATGTGATCTCTCGTTACTGGGTACAAAAAGGTTTTAACGTAATGCACCCAATTGGTTGGGACGCATTCGGATTGCCAGCAGAAAATGCTGCGATAAAACGCAATGAAGATCCACGCATTTGGACGTATGAAAACATTGCTACACAAAAAGCATCCATGCGCCGCTTTGCATGTTCATTCGATTGGGATCGCGTTTTTAACACGTGCGATCCTGAGTATTACCGCTGGAACCAATGGTTGTTCTTACAACTCTATAAGCGCGGTCTTGCATACAGAAAAGATTCAGCCGTTAACTGGTGTCCAGGATGCCAAACAGTTTTAGCTAACGAACAAGTAGTTGCTGGACTTTGCGAGCGTTGCGACACTGCTGTTACCAAGAAAAAGCTTAACCAGTGGTATTTCAAGATCACCGATTACGCAGATCGCTTGCTCGATGACATGGAACAACTTGAAGGCAAGTGGCCTGAAAAAGTTCTTATGATGCAGCGCAACTGGATTGGCCGCTCGATGGGTGCCAACGTAAAGTTTGCAATAGACGGATTGCCTGAGCCTGTAACTATTTATACAACTCGTCCAGATACTTTGTACGGGGCTACATTTTTCGTTGTTGCAGCAGATAGCGAGCTTGCAGCGAAACTAGCAGCGGGTACAGAAGTTGAAAAAGAATTTAACGAATACCTAGAAAAGATTAAGGCAGCATCTGATATCGATCGTCTTGCAACAGATCGACCAAAGACTGGTGTCTTCTTAGGTCGATACGCAATCAATCCAGTAAATGGTGAGAAGTTACCAATCTGGGCAAGTGATTATGTTTTAGCCGATTACGGAACTGGTGCAATCATGGCTGTTCCAGCACACGATCAACGAGACTTAGATTTTGCTCGCGCAATGAAATTACCAGTTCGAGTCGTTGTTGACACTGGCGAAGAAGATCCAAATGAAACTGGTATTGCAACTGGTGGCGATGGAGTATTAGTTAACTCGCAAGGCCTTAATGGATTGAAAAAAGAAGAAGCAATTCAAAAGATTATTGCCCAGCTTGAAAAAGATGGTCTCGGTAAAGCATCACGTAATTACCGCCTGCGCGACTGGCTCGTTTCACGTCAACGTTATTGGGGTACACCGATTCCTATCGTGCACTGCGAAAAGTGTGGCGAAGTTCCTGTTGAAGAAAAAGATTTGCCGTTGCAGTTACCACTTGCTGAAGGTTTAGATTTAAAGCCAAAGGGAACATCTCCACTCGGTGCTGCAACTGATTGGGTAAATGTTGCCTGCCCAAAGTGTGCAGGGCCAGCAAAGCGCGATACGGACACGATGGATACTTTCGTAGATTCATCCTGGTATTTCTTGCGTTATCCAAGTTCAACAAATCACGACGAACCATTTTCTCGTAAAGATATTGATACATGGTTGCCAGTTGATCAATACGTAGGTGGCGTAACGCACGCAATCTTGCACTTGTTGTACTCACGTTTTTTCACCAAAGTCCTAAATGACATCGGAATGCTCGATTTCAACGAACCCTTTACTCGTTTGCTTAACCAAGGAATGGTTTTGATGGACGGTTCTGCAATGAGCAAGAGCCGTGGCAACCTTGTTCGTTTATCTGATGAACTTGCTCACCACGGTGTAGATGCAATTCGTTTATCAATGGTTTTTTCTGGTCCACCAGAAGATGATGTTGATTGGGCAGATGTTTCACCATCAGGCTCAGTAAAGTTTTTATCTCGCGCTTGGCGTTTATCGGGCGATGTTTCTAGCGCACCTGGTGTGGACTTTAAGAGTGGCGATCTGTCACTTCGCAAAGCAACTCACAAGGCTCTAAACGATGCATCTTTCGCAGTTGAATCATTTAGATTTAACGTAGCTGTTGCGCGCGTGATGGAGTTAGTAAATGCAACACGTAAGGCTATTGATAGTGGTTGTGGAGCTGCAGATCCTGCAGTGCGCGAAGCAGCCGAAGCAATTGCAATCATGCTTTCATTAGTTGCACCATTTACTGCAGAGGAAATGTGGGAACGCTTGGGTCACGCCCCATCTGTCGCTCTTGCTGGTTGGCCAGAAGTTGATGCAACTCTTTTGGTTGCCGATGCAGTTGAAGCAGTTATTCAAATCAACGGCAAAATCAAAGAGCGCATCGAAGTTTCGCCAACCATTACAGATGCAGAAATTGAAGCCCTCGCCCTTGCGCATCCAACGATTGTTGCCGAACTAGCAGGTAGCACGCCTAAGAAGGTTATTGCGCGCGCGCCAAAATTAGTTAATATCGTCGCTTAACCAAAGTACGCGAGTTCCATATTGTGAGAGGTCTTTAGATGAAAACCATTTTGGATGCAATCGGAAATACACCTCTTATTAATATCGAAGGTATCTGGGTAAAGATGGAGTACTTAAATCCATCAGGTTCTATTAAGGCGCGCATTGCAAAATACATTATTGAAAAAGCAGAACAAGATGGTTTGTTAAAACCCGGCGACACAATTGTTGAAGCAAGTTCTGGAAACACTGGAAATGCAATGAGCATGGTTGCAGCCGTTAAGGGTTACAAGATGCTTGTGATTATGCCTGATGGAATGAGTTTGGAGCGAACGGCAATTTCAGAAGCGTTTGGCGCTGAAGTTCATAAAATGGGTGACTTCCACGTCAACGACGCACTTGCTGAAGCGAAACGTCTAGGAGAATTACCTGGATATTTCTCACCACAGCAATTTGATAATGAACAGAACGTTGATGAAAACCGCGATTGGCTTGGACAGGAAATTCTCCAACAACTTCCTGGAAAACCAGATCTAGTAATAGGTGGCGTAGGTACAGGTGGAACAATTATCGGAGTTGGTAAAGCTTTCAAGGCTGTTAATCCAGATTGTAAAGTTATTGCCCTAGAACCATCTGAATCATGCACAATTTTGTGTGGCGAAGTTTCTAAGCACCTCATCGAAGGAATCGCAGATGGATTTATTCCAGGAATCGTCTCTCGCCACCACCACGAATTAGATGGCATTATCGATGTGCACTCAGATGTTGCAATCGAGGAGATGCGCCGCATTGCCCGTGTTCATGGAATCTTTGTTGGCCCATCAT